>JAFZFW010000015.1 GCA_017555685.1 Methanocorpusculum sp. | reverse complement strand
GTCGGCCTCCATTGAGGCGAGGTAAATCTCGGTGTCTTCAGAGCGGTTGCCTTCCAGTCTGCCGTTTCGTATCTGGTCTTTTGCCATATATCTCTAACCTGTTGTACTTATTTGGTGTGAATCGGGATAAGGGCTTTGTTTAGAGTGTCCTATGCTGACAAGTCTAATGGGGCGAGCCGAAGGCTCAAACTGTGAGCAAGCCGAAGGATGGCGATCGACCCGTCCTGTTCGCGTCGGGGCAATCTGAATGGAGGAGCGGGATTCTTTTGTCAGATTTGGTCTTTGTTGGTGTCTGCTCTTTTAGTGGTATTTCCGTCGGGCTAAAAACAGCAAAAGAGAACAAACTTCCGAACAAATACAAAAGAGAGACTAACCTTCATTTTTCCCGTCGCGGTAAGCCGCCGCGGTTAGCAAGCGTCAGCGTCAGGCACTCCAAGCACACCAAATCCCGGACACAGAAACAAAACACACCCAATAACAGAAGGAAACCTAATATTCTGACCCGTCAAACAATAAAGAACATGATTTGGAAACGTGACTGGGGGTTAGTCGGTCGTCAGGTTGTCGCCTGGATGGTCATGCTCGCCCTCTACGTGGCAATAATTGCCGTGGCCTCGAGATTCCTCTCAGGCGCATGGTTCTATATGATTATCGGATTTGTCTTCATCTCCGCCTTTGTCCAGTTCTTCTTCTCGGACAAAATGGTACAGTTAACCATGAAGGTCCGTGTCGTATCAGAAGATGAAGAGCCGAAACTCTACAATATGGTTCGCCGCTTAGCTGACGAAGCAGACCTTCCAATGCCGCGTCTTGGAATCATCGAACACCGTGCAATGGCAAACATTCCAAACGCATTCGCAACCGGAAGAAGCCCGAGAAATGCACTTGTTGCAGTAACTCCAAAGATTCGCTACCTCTTAACCGACGAAGAGCTCGAAGCAGTCTTGGCACACGAACTCTCCCACGTCAAAAACCGCGACATGCTTACCATGACCATTGGAAGCTTTGCCGTCATGATTGCAGAAATTATTCTGAACAACTCGTTCTTCATTGCACTCTTCGGCGGAAGCGACAATGAAAACGGAGGCGGCATGATTGCCTACGTAGTACTCATGGCAGTGAGTTTTATTGTCTACATCATCGGAATTCTGGTAACGCAGGCAATCTCCCGCTACCGCGAGTTCTCTGCAGACCGCGGCGCTGCCTACATCACCAGAGATCCTGATGCACTTATTCGCGCGCTGAAGAAAATCAGCGGCGCCGTGGATGCAGCACCAAGACGGGAGAAGAGAGAAGTCTCCGGAACAAATTCGTTCTTTATCATCCCTGCAATCTCAGGCGAGTCCATTCTGGAGCTCTTTTCCACCCACCCGACCTTAGAGAAGCGTATTGAGAACCTCGAGAAGGTCAGGGAAGAGATTAGAGGATACTAATCTCAAACAACTTTTTCCGGAAATTATTTCGGAAAGTATTTATGTTCACAAGTCAACCTATGTAACGCAAAGCACACACGTGCAAAGCAATAACAGGCACTGATGGTCTAGAGGCATGACTTTGGCCTTCCAAGCCAATAGCCCGGGTTCGAATCCCGGTCGGTGCACTTTTCTTTTGATTCTTGGATTCGTGGTCTAGTGGTATGACGTCGCCTTCACACGGCGAAGGTCAGGAGTTCGAATCTCCTCGGATCCACTTACCCGATTTTCAACATTTCTGCCGCAATCTGCAGCTCTTTCTTATCCCGTGCGTATATTCATCTCATGAATACGCTTCGCCGTATCACCCTCACCGCCGGCGCGCTTCTTGCCGGATTTATACTCGGACTCTTTACCGACAGCTTCCTCGCATCCAAAACACCTGTAGCCGACTGGGCAAAAGCACTCAATGCAGACTATGCAAACCTCCTGACATTCGGCGCGACCGCCCTTCTGGTACTGGTAACTGTGATTTATGCAGGCTACACCTACCGGCAGGTCACCTACTCAAAAAAACAGTTCCTGCTCGACAAACAACCCTGCGTAATTCCTGCTGTCATCTCCCGCAACTTCTCCGACTACCGGGAATCGGAAACCGAATACACCAGAACCCTGCGGATAGAATACAAAATCGCCAACGTTGGAACAGAGACCGCATTCTCCGTCCAGCCGGTAATTACCATATCCTATCCGGATGAAAAAGGAACCATGCATCGCCTGGATGCTCCCGGAACAATCCCTGCCGCATTTGCCTACATCGCACCGGGCGAAGAAAAAACCGGAAGCATCTCACTCTATGAAAAAGGAACAGAGGAAAAAAGCGAAGGACTCGAACTGCTCTACCCGTCCTTCGGCTACCGGCTGACGGAAAGCGGAGACATCCTCCCCGAAAGCGACCGGAGCACACAGAAACGCTTCCCGGTTCTCATGATCAAAGTCTACTGCCGAAACCTCGTCGGACAGTGGTTCTCCTCTGTCATCTACGAAGACATCACCGCAGTCATCCGTACCGCTGAGAAAAAGACCGACACCTTCCCGCACGCAGCAGTGCGCTACCGTCTGGAAACCTCACAGACCATCCAGCACCTGCCGCTTGAAATACAGGAAGTAGACGCCGACGAAGTACGGCAGGTGTTTGCCCGGCAGGGAAAGAACACAAAGTTCCCACAGACAGAAGATGTCTGATACCCGTTCAAACTATATCCTAATACGTCGCATATATAATACAATATGGAGGAAACGAAAACATTCGCGGAATTCGCGATTTCTGAAGATGTTCTTCAGGCAATCAGCGACATGGGATTTGAAGAGCCGACACCAATTCAGGTAATGGCTATACCGCAGATTCTTGAGGGGAATGATGTAACCGGTCAGGCGCAGACGGGAACGGGAAAAACTGCAGCCTTTGGGATTCCAATTATTGAAAAACTCAATCCGGAGAACAAGAACGTCCAGGCTATCGTTCTGTCTCCAACCCGAGAACTTACTATCCAGACGGCAGAGGAATTCTCCCGTTTAATGAAATACAAGAACGGCTTAAACGTCGTTCCAATCTATGGAGGACAGCCGATTGACCGTCAGCTCCGTGCCCTTCGTGGACCGGTTCAGGTTGTTATCGGAACTCCGGGAAGAGTTATCGACCACATCAACCGCGGCACGCTCCACTTAGACGATGTATCGATGTTCGTCCTCGACGAAGCAGACCAGATGCTCGACATGGGATTCCGTGAGGACATCGAGGCAATCTTCCACGAGACCTCTGACGACCGTCAGACCATTCTGTTCTCTGCAACCATGCCGGGACCAATCTTAGACATCACCAAGAGATTCCAGAAGGATCCGGTCTTTGTCAAGATTACCCGCCGTGAGCTCACTGTCCCGCAGATTGAACAGACCTATATTGAAGTCCGTGAGCGCGACAAGTTAGAAGCACTCTGCCGTATGCTCGACATGAACAACCCGGAGCTTGCAATCGTCTTCTGTAACACCAAGAGAACCGTCGACGACTTAATGTCCCGCATGCAGGCACGCGGATACTTCGTCGAAGCTCTCCACGGAGACATGAAGCAGATTCAGCGCGACCGTGTCATGGCACGCTTCAGAGCAGGATCTATCGATGTCCTTATCGCCACCGATGTCGCTGCCCGCGGAATTGATGTCGATGATGTTGATATCGTCTTCAACTACGATGTCCCGCAGGATGTCGAGTACTATGTGCACAGAATCGGCAGAACCGGCCGTGCCGGCAGAACCGGAAAGTCTGTCACCTTCGTTGCTCCGCGTGAGATTTACAAGCTCCGCGACATCCAGCGCTATGCAAAGATTAAGATTGCAAAGACCCCGATTCCATCCTTAGATGACGTTGCCGAGATGAAGCAGCAGCTCTTCTTAGACAAAGTAAGAGATGTCATGAAGGCAGGAGAGCTCGAAATCTACTTACCGCTCGTCGAGCAGCTCTTAGAAACCGAGACCGAGGAGCAGGAAGTCACCAGCATTGAAGTGGCAGCAGCACTCTTAAAGATGCACTTAGAAGACGGCAAGACCTCCATGAGCGAGGAGATTGTCGAACTCCAGCCAAGAGCAGAACCGGTTCCGTTCAAGGGCGAGGTTGAGGAAGGAACCTATGAGAACTGCGGAGCAGAGCCTGGAATGGTCAGATTCCGTATCACTCTTGGTAAGAACCAGCAGATTCGTCCAAAAGACATCGTCGGTGCATTCGCAGGCGAGTGCGACATCCCGGGCTCTGCCATCGGCAGAATCGATCTCTACAGCAACTACTCCTTTGTTGAAGTTCCGCTCGAACACGCAGACCATGTTGCAGAGGTTATGGGAGGAGCCACTATCCGCGGAAAGGAACTCCAGATTTCTATCGCCACGCCAAGACCGGAGCGTGACGGAAACGACTTCCGCCGTGACAGAAGAGGAGGAGACCGTGGAGGCGACCGCGGAGGATTTAGAGAGCGCAAATCCTACAATAACAACCGTGGAAGCTACGGAAACAAGGGTGGAAACAACTACAGAAGAGACGGCGACAGAAGAGGCGGGGACCGCGGAGACAGACGTGGAGGAGACAGAAGAAACTTCCGTCGCGAGAACCGTGAGCCGGCACACAACTTCTACGACTAAACCCCTTCTTTTTTTCTAACCCCTAAAAACGCAACATACATATTATCTGCCGCCAACATCATTGTATGATAACTGTTTTCTCCGGCGGAACGGGAACGCCGAAACTTATCCGCGGTCTTCGCCAGATTCTGCGGGACAATGAGTTAACGATTGTCGTCAATACCGCCGAAGACCTGCATATGTCAGGACACTATGTATCTCCGGATGTGGATACCGTGACCTATCTCTTTGCCGGAATCTTAAACACCGATACCTGGTGGGGAATCAAAGGGGATACTCTGGATACCTACCATGCCATGGAGAAAATCGGCTACAAAGAGCCTCTGCCGCTTGGCGAACGTGACCGGGCAACCAACATTGCCCGCACCTCCTTTATGCAGTCAGGCATGACCTTAACTGAGGCCACGCAGAAGATCTGCGACGGCTACGGCATCTCCGCAAAGGTTCTGCCGATGTCCGATCAGGAAGTCACCTCCTATGTGGTAACCGAAGACGGAAGCCTCATGCACTATCAGGAATACTGGGTTGGAAAGCGCGGAAATGTGCCAATCACCGGTATCCGCAGAGTAACCGCAGACGGAAACCCGCTGATGGCATCCGAAGCAGTCATCTCTGCAATAGAGGAAAGTGACGGCATCATCATCGGCCCGTCAAACCCGGTAACCAGCATCGGACCAATCCTCGAATGCGGCGGTGTGCGGGAAGCACTTGCCGACAAGTTTGTTGCCGCAGTCAGCCCGTTCATTGGAAACCGCCCGGTAAGCGGACCGGCAGCAGCCCTTATGACAGCGTGGGGATATGAACCGAACTCAGCCGGAACCCGCAAAGTCTACGGAGATGCAGTTGACCTCTTTGTACAGGACATCAAAGACACCGTTGAGGTGGAAGGCTCGGTCAGACTCGACACTATGATGACAAACCTCAAAAAAGCCGAATCCCTGGCATGGGATATCTTATCCTTCATGCCGGAGATCCGGAGATAATCTTTTTTGCCCTGACACGAAGATTATTTAGAGAAATCGGACAAACATTATTCCAGCAATGGCAAGAAGAAGACCAAGTAACCATGAGAAATCCGAGACCTATCTCAAGGGAGGCATTATTCCTGAGGTAGATCCGGACTTCTACATTGTCCGTCTGCGGACTCCGGCCGGCATGCTGACTCCTGATCAGATGTCAGGCATTGCCCGTATTGCCCGAAAATTCGGTGTCGAACAGGTTCACTGCACTACCCGCCAGACCGTCGAACTGCTGCATGTAAAACATGAAGACTTAGAGAAGATGGCAAAGTCTCTGGAGAAGAATGGCACTCCAGTCGGTGCAGAGCGTGATGAGGTTGTCAATATTACCTCATGTCTTGGTACACAGAACTGTAAGTATGCAGTAATTGATTCTCTGTCTCTGGCAAAGAAGCTGGATGAGAAGTTCTTCGGACGCGAGATGCCGGTTAAGGTAAGAATCGCTATCTCTGCATGTCCTAACGGCTGTACCAGTGAACGCTTAAACGAGATTGGTATCACCGGTCTTCGCAAACCGATTCGTAATATGGGTCTTTGTACCGGATGCAGTACCTGCGCATACTACTGCCGTGAGAATGCAATCCACATCGTAAACGGTAAACTGCAGATGGACAACAGCCACTGTATGCTGTGCGGTTTCTGTGTGCACGCCTGTCCGTATCAGTATATCAACTTCGATGAGCCGCGGTATTTAATCACCTTAGGCGGTAAGCGCGGCCGTCACCCGAAGATTGGCAGAACTTTCTTCATTGCAAAGTCAGAAGAGGATGTTGTTGCAGTTGTAGAAAAGATTATCTACTGGATTTACCGCAGTATTGCATCCGATAAGATGCTCCCTGAGCAGCTGACTGATGAGGAGTTTGCAGAGTTCCGTGAGCGTGTTATGAAGAGCTTAGAGCCGCTTGGAATCGAAGGCTACAAGCCGACGCACGCATTTGCTCTGAGATAAACACACCCTATTTCTTTTTTCACGCTCCCGTTAAACGTGGTTCCGATTACAAACAACGGAAGAATCCTTCCATAATAAAATCATCCCCTGTTTTTCGAACACGGGAAAACAGCACACGCTCTTTTCAGAATTAAAAAAAGGATTACTGTGGTGGAACTCTTCTCACCATCAGCTTAACGTCACCAGTACCGAGCTGGATCGGCTGACCGACGATAACGTTCTCGGTAACACCGGAGAGCTCGTCGAACTCGTGAGCAATTGCTGCATCGAGTAAGTGGTTGACAGTAACTTCGAAACTTGCACGGGAAAGAACCGATTCTTTCTCTCCTGCGATACCATGACGACCAATCTGCTTGACTTCACCGTCCATACACATAATGTCTGCAACTAACATGATGTGTCTGCGGTCAACGCTGATACCCTGTTCTTTTAAGGTTGCGTATGCTTCGTCGATGGTTGCGGCACGTGCTGCCTCGATACCAAGAGTGGATGCGATTTCTGCAATGTTGTTGGTCTTGGTTCTCTTACAGTCGACACCATCGATTTCGAAGACGTCTTTTAAGTTGGAGCCTTCCGTGTGGAGAATGTACTCGTCATTCTCTTTTCTGACCACAACACGGCGGATGTCGTCGATACCCTGAACGATAACCTGTCTGACGTGCTCTGCGAGCTGGAACAGGTTCTGGTAGGAATCTTCATTCTTCGGGATGAACTTTAAGATACCTTCGACCTCGTCGGTCTCGACTTCGAACTCACGGTAGTGGCGTTTGTCGCGGATCTTCTGCGGAGCCTTTGCAAGAACTTCGGATAATGCAATCTTTCTCTTCTTACAGACATCCTTGTTGACCTGAACAATGACACACATCTCTGCGATATCGGTCTCGATATCACCGAATTCGTGAAGCGGTGCTGCTTCAATCTTCCAGGAGACTTCACGTGCCTTGTCACGGCTCTCGCGGAACTCTTCGTCGAGGAAGATGGTCATAGTCGGAGTGGACGGCTCTTTTCTTGCGTCCATAATCTCGATAAGACGTGGCAGACCGAGAGTAACGTTAATTTCAGCGACACCCGCGAAGTGGAAAGTACGCATGGTCATCTGAGTACCCGGTTCACCGATGGAGTGGGCTGCGTTGATACCTACTGCCTCACACGGCTGGACACGGGTCATCTCGAACTCACGGTTGATACGGGTAAGAATCTCCTCGAAGTGTTCATCGGAGACAGGCTTTCCTGCATCATACTTGGAGATCAGAATCTTTACCAGGTCAGTGGTGGTGGAAACCGGCATTTTCTCGTCGATTAAACGCTGGATTCTCTTGTGGAAGTGCTCTAAGTCAAGCTCTGCGAGTTCTTCCTCGTTCTTTGCCTCTGCCCACTTTCTTACCAGTTCAAAGAGGGTTTTTGGAATGTTCCAGGAAACGAGCTCCTTTGCAACCGGGGAAAGCTCAACTTCCTCTTCCTTCTTTGCCTTCTTGGAACGGGTTTTCTTTTCCGGAGCCTCAACAGCTTCAGCAGTCTCTTCGAGGACCGGCTCTTCAACAACCGGTGCCTCTTCGAGCGTTGCGTTGACAATCTCCTCTAAAGACTTCTTTGCCATCTTAGATCTCCTCCTTTAAGACAGACTCGGCAATACCTTTGACATCGACCGGCTGACCGGATGCGGACTTTGCCGGGTCGGTTCCATCTTCACCATAGACGAACTGGATAATCTTTCCGCCGGTGCTTCTGACAGTTCCGTCGTATGCGACCTTCAGATCCTGAAGTGCGTTAATCATACGGCGCTGCAGGTAACCGGACTGAGAAGTACGGACTGCAGTATCGACAAGACCTTCTCGACCTCCGATTGCGTGGAAGAAGAATTCAGTCGGGGTAAGTCCGGACTTGTAGGAGTTTCTGACGAAACCGTGTGCTCCTGCTCCCTTGTCTCCGCGTCTGAAGTGCGGGAGGGTTCTGTCTTCGTAACCTCTGGACAGACGCTCACCACGAACTGCCTGCTGACCGATACAACCTGCCATCTGTGCCATGTTAAGCATGGAACCACGGGCACCGGATACGGCCATAACCACAGAGGAGTTCTCGAAACCTAAGTGTCTGGATGCGATGTCACCAGTACGGTCACGAGCTTTACCGAGCTGGCTCATGAGCTGTAACTCTAAGGTTTCTTCCGGAGTTCTTCCCGGCATCGGTTCTAAGTGTCCCTGTTCGAAGATGGAAATCTTCTGTGCTGCATCGGACTCTGCCTGATCTAAGACATCACGAATCTGTTTGTGTTCGTTCTTACCTAAGTCAGTGTCGTTGATACCGTAGCTGAAACCGTTAATCATGATTGCACGGATGGACAGCTTGGTTAAGTCGTCAATGTACTCACGTGCTCTGCGGGTACCGTGCAGACGGATGATTCTGTTTAAGATTGCTCCATCCATTGCACCGACAGATTTCTTGTCGATGGTACCGCATAAGAGTTCACCGTCAACGATTCTGACGAATGCATCGTTCGGACATCCTGCTTCGGAGTCCTTGGTACACGGGTTACAGTTCTGACAGCAGGTTGCCTTGTAGAACATGCTGACATCTTTTGGCAGAATCACGGAGAATGCCTGCTTGTTGCTCCAGTACGGAACACCGTCGACAATCTTGCCCGGCTCCGGCATCTTGTCCATCTTGGTGTACTTTAAGAGGTACAGGAATTCGGACTTGGTGTACCATTTGGTCTGGTTGGTTAAGATGAAGATACCGGAGATGTGATCGTGAAGACCGCCGATAATCGGTGCACCGAATCTCGGGGATAAAATGTTCTCCTGAACCGCGACGAGGAGCTCTGCTTCTGCACGTGCTTCTTCGGTCTGCGGGACGTGTAAGTTCATTTCATCACCATCAAAGTCTGCGTTATACGGAGGACATACTGCCGGGTTTAAGCGGAATGTTCTGCCGTTCATGACCTTGATTCTGTGGGACATAATCGACATTCTGTGCAGAGACGGCTGACGGTTGAACAGAACGATATCTCCGTCGCGGAGCTGTCTGTCAATCTTCCATCCAGGCTCGATCATTTCTGCAACGGTGTCACAGTTTCCTTCCGGACCGGCGATGAGTCTGATTCTTCTGCCGTCCGGGCGGTTGACGTAGTTTGCTCCGCACGGGTCACGTAAGGTTGGTCTGTGCGGACCGATTCTGATCATTGCACGGATATCTTCGATGTTCTGCTTGGTAACTCTGACCGGGACAGACATCTCATTGGCGATAGCGAGCGGGACACCGACTTCTCCGACGGAGAGGTTCGGATCCGGAGAGATAACGGTACGTGCAGAGAAGTTGACACGCTTACCGGACAGAGATCCTCTGAAACGTCCGTCCTTACCCTTTAATCTCTGGGATAAGGTCTTGAGCGGACGACCCGAGCGGTGTCTTGCCGGCGGACAGCCTGCGACTTCATTGTCGAGGTAGGTGGTTACGTGGTACTGCAGAAGTTCCCATAAATCTTCGATAATGAGCTGCGGAGCACCTGCATCCTGGTTTTCTCTGAAGCGCTGGTTGATTCTGATGATATCGACAAGCTTGTGGGTTAAGTCATCTTCAGAGCGCTGACCGTTTTCAAGGATAATGGACGGGCGGACCGTTACCGGCGGGACCGGGAGAACGGTTAAGACTGCCCACTCCGGGCGTGCTACGTCCGGGTCGATTCCAAGGAGTCTGAGATCATCGTCCGGGATACGCTCTAAGCGCTCGCGGATGTCTGCAGAGGTTAACTTCTGCTCGGTCTTGATGGTCTTTCCGGTGTTCTCGTCAACAACGGAGATGACTTCAACAAAGGAGGTCGGCTTTTCGAAGTTAATCTTGTACTGCTGTTCACCGCAGTACGGACAGATACGCTCCTTCTTGACGTCCTTTTCGCCGATGGTCTCGGCAGAGTACGGGTCGTCTTCTAAGGCAGAGAACTTTTCGATCTCTTCCTTGTCGAGGAGAAGTCTTCCGCAGTCACGGCAGGTGATACGGAGCATTTTTCTGATTAAACGGGTGTATCCGACGTGGATAACCGGCTTTGCAAGGTCAATGTGACCGAAGTGTCCCGGGCAGTCTCCCTGCTTCTGACCGCAGGTATTACAGCGAAGACCAGGATCGATGACACCAAGGCTCGGGTCCATTAATCCCTTCGGGTACGGGAATCCGTCGTCGTCATAGGTGTCCGGCCAGATGACCTTACAGACACTCATGTCACGGATCTGTTTCGGGGAAAGAAGACCGAATTCAATCTTTCCGATT
>JAFZFW010000143.1 GCA_017555685.1 Methanocorpusculum sp. | reverse complement strand
CCTTTCTGGTCTGGCGGTCATAGACATAGTTGTCCGGGGAAACGGTACCGGAAACGATTGCTTCTCCAAGACCCCAGGAACCCTCGATAATAACGGTCTTTGCACCGGAAACCGGGTGGGAGGAGAACATAACGCCTGCCTTCTCGGAGAAGACGAGCTGCTGAACGACAACAGCAATGTTGACGGAGCGGTCATCGAATCCGTTCTTTGCGCGGTAGTAGATTGCACGTGCAGTGTATAAGGATGCCCAGCAGCGCTGAACTGCGTCAATGACGTCCTCTTCACCTAAGATGTTTAAGTAGGTGTCCTGCTGTCCGGCAAAGGATGCATCCGGTAAGTCTTCTGCAGTTGCAGAGGAACGAACTGCGACAACTGTCTCTGCACCCATCTTCTGGTATGCTTCAACAATCTCCTTTCTGATGACATCAGGCATGTCTGCAGTCTCAACCATGACCTTGACCTTGTCAGAGGTTGCGTTTAAGACATCGTTGTCATCGACATCGATTGCTTCAAGGATGGAGAAGATTGAGTCTTCTAAGTTGGTTAACTGGAGGAAGCGGCGGAATGCCTGTGCGGTGACAACGAATGCCTGCGGAACCGGCAGACCAACGTGAGTCATCTCGCCTAAGGAAGCGCCTTTTCCGCCGACAGACGGAATGTCAGTATTGCGGATTTCAGTAAGCCAGAGAATATTTGGTGTTTCGTCCATAATCTCACATGTATATTGTCTCTGAGTGAATAAATAGCCTGCGTCCTTAGTGTATGAGGGGGATGCCCGCAAGCTCTTTTTCCTTTCAGATGCAAACATATAATCACTCATGACAATCTCCGCCGAAGATATCAAAAATCTCCATAAATACGAAATCCGTATCCTCAAAGCACTGGAGCGGATGATGAGAAGATACCGCTGGGTCCCGGAGGATGATCTCAAAGCAGCAGTTCACTTATCCGATTCGGAACTGAAGTTCAGGTTAGGGAACTTAATCCACAAGGATCTTGTCCGCTCTGATTCTGTCCCGTACAAAGGCTATGCCTTAGTCTTTGCCGGCTATGATGCACTTGCGCTCGCTGCTCTCGCAGATAAAGGAAGCATTACTGCACTTGGAGCACACATTGGTGTCGGCAAAGAATCGGAAATCTATGAGGCATTAGGATTTGGTGTTGTCGTCTTAAAGCTCCACAAAATCGGTCAGCGCTCCTTCAACACTGTCCGCACCAACCGCGAATATATGCCCGAAGGCGGCCACTGCCCGTGGATTTTTGCCTCGGCAAAGTCTGCAGAACGTGAGTTTGAAGCTCTTCAGGCATTAAACGGCAAAGTAAGTGTCCCGGTCCCGATAGATATCAACCGTCACACTATCGTTATGTCCTTTGTCCCTGGTGTAAACTTAAACCGCTGTACCTTAGACGACCCGCAGGCAACCTGGGACGAGATTATCGCCCAGCTGAAGATTGCCTACGGCTTGGGTTACATCCACGGTGACTTATCCGAGTACAATATCATGATTTCTGATGAAGGGCTCTGGATTATCGACTGGCCTCAGTGGGTTACGCCAACGCATAAGAACGCTGAGGCAACACTTCTCCACGACTTAGAGACGGTTGCCGAGTTCTTCCGCAAGAAGTACCAGATTGAGCCGGACGTAGAAGCCGCTGCCGCGTTTATCAAATCCGCATGACACTCGTCTTTGGTATCGACATCCAGAAGGGAAACATCCGGAGCCAGACTGTCGCCCCGCGCTTCTGCCTTGTCCGGGTAGAAGATGGTCGTGTCATCTCTGAGGAAAAAGGAGTTTCCATCCCGAAACTCCTGCGCCTGCTCCATCTCGAACGTCCGGATATTCTGGCGGTTGATTCCGTGCAGGAGGTTGCTCCTTCTGACAAAGAACTCTTTTCTTTCCTTTCAGCAATACCTGCAGAGACCAGGCTCGTTCAGGTTACCGGGGATGGTGTAAAGATGGAGTCACTTCCTACTGTTGCCGCCCGGTATAATCTGAAGTTCGATAAAACCAATCCTGCAGAGGAAGCACAGGCTTCTGCGCTTGTTGCGTCATTTGGCGGCGGGTATGAAGTTCTTGCCTTCGAAGGGGTGACGACTGTTACTGTCTCGCGGGGACGATCCCTCGGTCGCGGAGGGTGGAGTCAGAACCGTTACGTCCGAAAGGTTCATGGGGGAGTAAAAACCCGTTCCCGCGAGATTGAGGCAAAGCTCGCAGAAGCCGGCTTGTCTTATACAGTCGAGGCACGCCGGGCATTCGGCGGGGAGAGCCGTACGATTATCTCAGTACATGCTCCAAGACAGGATGTCCCGGTCGCCACTATGAAATCCGGGGATATTCAGGTGCATGTCATCCCAAAACGCCGAGACAAAATCAGCTATGTTCCGGTGACAAAAAAGACTGCGTATGTAATTGTCGGTCTTGATCCTGGAACTACGGTTGGTCTTTCGATTCTTGATCTGAATGGAGTTCTGCTCCACACTGCAAGTGTGCGTGCTCAGTCTCCGGCTGAAGTTATCGCTGAGATTACGCGGTTTGGAAAGCCGGTGGTCGTTGCAACTGATAAAGCGGAGATGCCTGCCGGTGTCGAAAAAATCCGCCGTGCATTTGCTGCCGTCCCGTGGACGCCGAAGAAAGATATTCTGATTAAGGAAAAGTACGCGGCAGCTGAAGGCTACGAGTTCGCTGATGATCATCAGCGTGATTCTCTGGCGGCAGCAGTTCTTGCCTTCCGCAGTTTCCAGCCGAAGTTTGAGAATCTCAAAAAACGGCTGCCGGCAGGAACTGATATTGACTTTGTACGGGCCGGCATCATCCGCGGAAAGACACTGGATCAGATTTTATCCGCACCGGTTCTGCCGGTGGAAGCGGATGTGCCGCACACTGCAGATGTACCTGTCCTTCTTGACGAAAAAGATGTGGAGATTGCCCGCCTTGAAGCAGAGGTTACGAAACTGCGTAAACTTATCCGTGGTTTATCTCAGGATTTAGAGGGCCGTGACAAGTCTATCAAATCCCTTCAGCGGCGGCTTTCGCAGGAGAGAAATGAGCGGACAGCAGATGTTCTGCTTTCAGAAGAGATTGCCGCCCGCGACAAAGAACTTGCCCAGACGAAAAAGGCCCTCAGAAAAGAGGAGCGCCGATGTAAAACTCTGCGCACCCGCCTTGACCGGATGAAGAACTATGTTGCTCTGCAGGCAGGAGAGGGATGCCTTGCGATTAAGGTCATGCAGCTTTTAGCCCGTGATCAGGTAAAGAGTGTGGATGAGGAGATGGGCGTCAACGACGGTGATATACTCTATGTTCTCAAAATTGACGGATGGGGCAAGTCTGTCCTCCGTGATCTTGCAGATGCGAAGATTAAGGCTGTTATCTTCCCCAAGCTCACCTATGACCGTGCCCGCGAACAGCACTTAATCGAAGAGTTCCGCCGTATCAATCTCCCAGCTCTCTCCGGTGTGAACCTATCGCCCCGTGTCAAAGGGAAAATCGGTGTCGTCAACGAAGCTGCATTCACCGCGGCACTTTCTGCATGGGATGCGGCAGAGGAGGTGTTCCTCAAAGAACAGCGGCAGGAAGCTTTCTCCGGACTGGTCGAAGAGTATCAGGTACAGCGCCGTCGTGAGGTAAACACGCTTGGCATTGATCCGGCAACACTTCCTTACAATGAAGTGGCGGAAGCCCCAGTGCAGAAGCCGAAACCAAAGCCGGTTGTTGTAAAGCCTGCGCCAAAACCCGAACCCAAACCCGCACCGATTCCAAAGCAGAAGGTAATCGTGCCGGAAAAGCCCAAAGAACAGCCGAAGAAAGCTGAACCGAAGGTTGAAGATGTTTTTTCCTCGGTGCTTTCCGCGTACCGCAAGGAGCGCAAAAAAGAGATGGGGGTCAATGAAAATGGATGATCGTAAACTGCTTGCCGGTATTCGCCCGCTGATTGGAGATGAAGAGACCGCTGATGACTGTTCGATGTTTGTGCTTCCGGATGGAAATATTCTGGTTTCAAGCACAGACATGCTTCATGAGACAACGGACTTTCCTGTCGGAATGACGGAGTTTGAGATGGGCTGGATGAGTGTTGCTGTCACCCTTTCAGACATCGCGTCTACGGGTGCTGTCCCATCTCAGGTTCTGGTTGCTGTTGGTCTTGACCGTCCCGAGCGGCTCTATCCCTTTATGGAAGGGGCAGTTGCCTGTGCAAAGATGTTTGGCGCACAGGTCGCAGGCGGGGATATCGACTCACACCAGGAGTTGACTGCAGTTACCACGGCATTCGGCATCGTTTCCGCAAAGCACTACTGTCGTCGTTCCGGAGCACAGGTGGGCGATAAAGTCTGTGTTACCGGCATCCCGGGACGTGCGCAGGCAGCACTTGACGGTCACGGGGAGTTCCGCAGTTTCCTGTTAACTCCTGAGCCGCAGGTGAAAGCCGGGCAGAAGATTGCACAGGCAGGGGCATCATCTATGATGGATGTCTCAGACGGTGTGGTTATTTCGCTGTATGATATCGCGGATGCGTCATCAGTCGGGTTTGTTTTGGATGAGGATTCTCTGCCGCTGTTTGAAGATAGTGAGTATGCGAAGACCTGTTTCCTGTTCGGCGGAGGGGACTTCGGCCTGCTGTTTACGGCAT
>JAFZFW010000142.1 GCA_017555685.1 Methanocorpusculum sp. | reverse complement strand
GCAATAACATCACCTAACGGAATCATCTTCAGATACGGCGGGCGGTTTGTTGCCGGAATCGAAGACATCGCAAATGCCCGCTCTCGGACACCAAGCTTAATCCTGCCTTTACACTCCGGACACTTCCAGCGATTGGCCTCCGCTTCTTCATACGAAAACTGTACGTAACAGCGGGTGCATGCCGTCCGGTTATACTTTCCTTCCTCCGGGAAGAATCCGGCATTCAGCGTGATACTGCCGGACACTACCGCATCAAGCACAGAGCGGGCTGTTGGCTTTTCGACAGAAATACGCGTGAACTCCCTGCCCAGCTTATTCGGATACTGGCTGTGCGCATCCGAGTTCGTCAGGAACGGCACATCTGCAAACTCCTCAATCCCTGCACCGTATGTAGAGTCAGCCGAAAGACCAAGCTCACAGAAGTCAAAACGCTCCTCTCCGTAACAGTCCGACGGCTTTTCAAATGCCGCAAACAGAGATGTCCATGGAGTAAACGCGTGTGCCGGGCCGATGTAGCCGCCAAGCTCATGGACCTCGCGGGCGAGAGTCTCGCCGGATGCATAGATATGCGGTCTGCCCGCTGTTTCCAGATGCGAGCAGAACGGGGCGAGACGTTCCTGCAGCTCGGCAAACTGCTCTAAGGTCTCCATCAGAATCACATGATGCACGCGGCGCTCGTCTTCGACTTCCGTCTGCGGCACAACAACAACGCCTGCATCATTTTCCAGATACGGTTCCCAGAGGCGTCTCCACTCGGGATGCAGTGCATCTCCTGTTGCGATAACATCCAGACCCTTGATTTTACAGCCGGCAAGAATCGTCTCCGGAGAAAGGTCCGGAGACGTCGCCATCGAAAAGCGGGAATGGATATGAAGGTCTGCGTTCAGCTCCATAATTACCCGATGTAGCGCAGGTCATCTGCGGAGTTCTGCTGAAGAGACGAAGTGATGGCAGAGAGGTCAGCCTGCATCTCCTCGGCGAGCTTGGAAAGCTCGGTACGGTCTGCAGTAAAGCCGATCAGCTTCTCTAAAACATCCAGGACAGCTGTCGAAGAAACCGGATCAACCAGATACCCGGAGGTCTCGCCTAAGAGAGCAACGCCCTCCATTCCCGAAAGCCTGCCGTAGGTAATCAAAAGACCGGCTGCACCAATAATGCCGCCGACCGGCTCGACACCATTTGCAACAGCGCCTGCTTCAACAACCGCCTCTTTTAAGGAGACGTGAGAAAGACCGGCAAGAACACGCGGGTGCTCAACAAGACGTCCGACACCATAGCCGCCGAGCGTATAAATCCGGTGCACGCCAAGAAGCGAGAACACCTTCACATAGGCTTCGCCTAACTTATAGTGCCCTTCCGGACCTACACTCTGACAGTCTCCGGCTAAAAACAGCATCGCCGGACGGTCTTCGGATGCCGCGGCAAAATAGATTTCATTACGCGGAAACCGCAGAACTCCGTCTTCAGAGAGATACATCTGCGGCGGGAAATACGTTGACGTAATCTCCGCAACCTTTACCGCATTTAACGAGCGGATTAAGTGGTCAACAACTAACTTTCCAACATGTCCGACTCCGGGAAGTCCTGCAACAGCGACTTCGCACGAATGTGCCGACACATCTTCCACATACCAGTGAACGTTAACTTCTTCCATGAGCGTCCTTTGCCATCCTTCGGTACTTACCGTACCGGTCCTCCGGCGAATAACGCGCAGGATGCACGGAAACGGTTTCTCTCCCGCAAACCGGGCAAATTTTCAAAAGAGTGTGAATGTTGTCAATCCGACAGATGCGAATATGACCAGACATTTCAAATCCTTATTTCTGTTTTCTGATGAGCTTTCCGGTACCTTCCGCACGGACCATAACACCGATTGCGGCATCAGAGGCTTTCTCTAATGCACGTTCTGCCTTCTTGTAATCGGTTGCAGTCACTTTGATGCGGTAGTTCGGAGCTCCGAGATACAGAATCTCGATCTCAGCGCCGTCAATCTTCGGAGCGGCACTTCTCAGAGCACGGCGGATGATATTGACGCCGTCAGGCTTGTTGGAGATCAGTTCTAAGACGGCACTGATAGTGACCTTCTGAATCTTGACATTCTCCTCAGCCATCTTCTGGAGAGCTGCCTTTGCCTCGTCGGATAAATCGAATTTGGCTAAAGTCTTTTCCGGTTCTAAAACGATGTCTTCGAATGCACTGTACAGGGAAGCGTACTCGGCATACATGGCATCCTGGTACTCCTTTGGAGAGACCTTGGAAACCTCGGATGCGAATCCGATCCACTTCTGTGCTTTCTGCTCGTTCTTCCAGTCCTGAATCTTTTCCCGGCGCTGATGCTCGTTTACATCCTTTAAGGACAGGTCAATGTGGCCGCGGGCAGTATCAACGCTTAAGACTTTACAGACAACTTTCTGTCCTTCACGGATGTAGTCACGGATATATTTAATCCAGCCGCGGGCTACCTCCGCAATCGGAATAAGTCCTTCACGCTTTTCGTACTCGTCAAGGGTAACGAATGCGGCGAAGTCTTTGACTTCGGTCACACTGCAGACGACGAGTTCTCCCTCAATTGGCCACTTTCTGTCACTCATTGGTGTAATTTTCCACTATTTTATTCGTAGGATGCGATAACGTCAGCTTTGATGATTGCTTTGCCGCCGGTTGGTTCGGTCAGAACACGACCGCAGACGGTACACTCGACAACAGAGGTTGCCTTGTCAAAGATGAGCTGTTCGTTTTCACAGTCCGGGCACTTTACTTTCAGGAACTTGCTCCGGTTTTCGCGATTTGCTTTTACCATTTTCAATCACTCCGTAAGTTCGAATTTGCCTGCGCGGAAGCCTGGGCGAAGGTGTGCTTTTCCGCACTCCTTGCAGCGGTAGCGGACGTTGATCTTCTTAGTCGGCTTGTCTCCTCCCGGAACTTTGCCGAACTTACCACGGTTTCCGATCTTGCTTCTGCGTGCCTTCTGGCGGTCGATCCAGTGGAGACCGGTGGTTCTTCCCTTCTTTACCTTTTCAACCTCGTGCTCGGTATGCTTGCGGCAGTACGGGCAGTAGGTGTTGAACTTTACTGGTTTCTTCATAATATTTACCCCTTCTAAGGATTGAGCTGCACGCATCTTTACGACGCGGCACAAGCCACACTAAATATCACTATTCATTTGCGAATACGGATACTTAATGCTTTGTTGTCTTTACACAGAATATCTGCCATCTGTGGAGGCAGGGACACAACATCTCCTGGCGAAAGAGAGTAAATTCGTCCATTATAATCCTGAAATTCTGGAATGGTTGAATGTACAGAGAGAACGCTGTACGATTCGGGAGCGGGTCCTGCTACGTTTTCCATCAGGAAATCCGCGGCCTCTTCAGGCGGGATTTCCGCATCCAGCGGCATTGGAGGCAGGGCGGGTGAAGCTTCCGCGTCTGCCTGTGCCGCCGGAGAGACATAACTGTATGCAGTAATCTCTAATGTTGGTTTCCCATCTAAAAGAGCTTTTCTGCATGAGGTACATGATTCATAGACAACCTCGAACAATGCGCGCTCTCCGGGCACCATCATTTGGAGCTCGCTGCGGTCGATTTCATCCCCGTTCGCCCGTGCAAGGGCGAGATTTAATATCTTCTGAGTACGGACTGCATACAAATCGCGCAGGTACTCGCGCAGACTTTCGCGTTCCTTAATCAGACTCTGCGCACCCTCGCCGAACGGGTCGTCAGAGGCCGCCGCCTGTGCACGAAGCGAGACCATGTCAGCCTGGATTTCCTCATACAGCGTTGCCGGGAGTTCGATAAGAGAACCGGTGGAACGCTCGTCTATCAGATAGCCGTGCAGATCAGAGATGGAGATTCTGCCCATCAGGCACCTCCCAGTTCAGCAATGCCGCGGGCGCAGAGGAAGACCGCCAAGGCTTCAGGCACTTTCTGTGTTCCGGAAACCTGGTAGGTGTTTCCTAAAATCGGCATAGTCACATCAAACTTTGCAGTAACCGTGACCGGATCTTCATCAAAGACCACAGCATCAATTAACGGGTCGAAGTCATCCAGATCCTCTAAGGGAATCGGCGTGACCCGCATGCCTGAGCCTCCGTGCAGGCTTCCCGGATGGCGGATTAAGCGTTTGATATCTGTGGTGACCGGTTCGTCAGCCTGTGCTGCCGCAGATAAAATCTGTTCCTGGAACACCGTGTTTTCCGGAGCAGTGATTGCACGGATAACTTTGTTTTCCGTAAGGCTTGCCGGGTTTGCCAGAAGCTTGCCGCGGGTTTCGCTGAGGTTCTTGTAGAAGTAGTCAGCGGACTTCTCCGAGATACCGGAGAGCCCGGACAAATACGACCGTGCCTCAAGCGGCGCAAGCTTCTGGATACGCTCAAGTTCTCCTGCCAGCGCTGTGCGGTATCTTCCCTGCCAGCCGTCAGTCTTTGAAGAGTTGAGCATCGTCTCCAGAGAAAGACCGGTCCCTGACACATAGTTTACCAGCTCGCGGCGCTCTGCACTGGAAAAACCGCGGACAGCAAGAGTTGGAATATGGATATGGTATCCGCGTCCGCCGGAGAAGTTGATGCGCAGATCGTGCTTTGAAAAGCCGAGCTCGCCGGTTAACATATCGATTAACTTATACAAATCCTCTTTGACGCGGGCAAGCATCATATCATACGCACCTTTTACAATATGATCTGCATCAAGATCGAAGATTAAATCCGCGCCGAGCCACTCCTTCTCCTGCATCGTTGCCGCTGACGGGTGGGCATAGTATGCAGTCGAGTAGTAAACATGCGCCGGACTCATCGTCTTGAGATATGTTGCAAGGTCTGCCTCGTCCGGGAAGGTTAAGTGACGGCGCATTCCTGCTTTGATGCTTTCGCTGAAGAAGAGAAAACCCCACTCACGCTGCGGCATGGAAGTGGGGGTGAAGACAGCCCCGGCTCCTTTTAATTCTCCGTTATAGTACGCAGAGAAGCGTTTTTTCAGGAACTCAAGGGTGGCCGGCTTCATAAATCCTTAATCATATATGGTCCTTTACGCTGATATCCCTGTCTGTGATAGTAGGGGCGCACACCAACTCCCGCCATGATAGCTACCTTTTCGTATCCTGCCTCGCGGGCCATATCTTCTGCCCTTGCAAGGAGCTGTTTTCCATACGAACGGTGCTGACGGTCTGAACCTTTTCCTTCCTCTCCAAGCGGCACCATGCTTCCGTAGACATGCAGCTCGCGCACTAATGCAGCGCCGTCGAGCTCTTCTCTGAAGACGCGTCCCGGGAATCTCAGGCGGACAAAGCCGATGAGAGCATCTCCTGCAACCGTGGAGATGAAGTGCTCGTCCCCCCCGCAGCAGCGATACGAGAAGACACGGTCTTCTTCGACCGCATTCGACGGACGGCGTCCAATCTCACGGCAGCGGATACAGCGGCATCTTCCACCGTGCTCTTCGAGACGTTTCTGTGCCATCTGACGGATGTGTCCGTGAATGGAGCCGGAGACGATGAGTTTGGCAGGGATATCGCGCTGAATCCGCTGGAGACGCACATACTCCGGAAGCCGGGACTTGGCATAGGCAAGCAGGTCAACGAGTTCATCCTCATCATAGGTCTCGTACTTTCCGTCAAGCCAGAGCTCTTCGAGTTCTGCTCCCGGCGTAACTAAGGTCGGATAAATCTTCAGGAAGTCCGGGCAGAATCGCGGGTCGCTGAAGAGCGTGTCAAACATCCGCTTGTCACGCTCCATATTACTGCCGTATAAGTTCGGCATAACATGGAAACCGACTTTGATTCCTGCGTCATGCAGAAGCGTGTTTGCCAGAACACTGTCGCCGACGGAGTGTCCTCTCTTGTTAAGGTATAAGAGTTCGTCTTCGGTGTGCTGGAAACCGAGCTCGACCTTGGTAACTCCTAAGTCGAGCATCTTGTGGATGTGCTTTTCCAGACACCAGTCAGGACGGGTCTCGAAGGTCGTTGCGATACAGCGGACCGAAGCGGTCTCGTTCTCAATCATAAGCCCGTCGATATCGGTTGCCTTGGAAGTCCCGCCGGCATACTCATTCATCGCCCGCAGACATTCGGAAACAAACCAGGTCTGGTACTCGTCAGGGCGGGCAGTCATGGTGCCGCCCATCACGATAAGTTCTGCTTTGTCTACGTGATGACCTAAGAGCTGGAACTGCCCTAAGCGTGCGGTAACCATCCGGTACGGGTCATAGTCATTCTGACGGGCGCGAAGTGCCGCCGGCTCTTCTCCGGTGTAGCTCTGCGGAGACTGGAACTCGTGCTCCGGACCGCCCGGGCACGGCAGGCATTTGCCGTGAGGACACGGATGCGGGGAGGTCATCACCGCAACCGGCGCCACGCCGGATAACGTTCGGGTCGGCTTGACTAAGAGCCGCTCGCGGACTGTTTCATAGACTTCCGGAGGGGCGGCCTTCAGGATTGCCGAGTTTTTCGGCATTACGTCCAGAGAGTATTTCCGGCAGACCGCAAGCTTCTGAGCCTGAACGTCCCTGCCCGGCTCGGAAAGTATGAGGGAGATGATTTCCTGATATATTGGTATAAGTGCTGCGTCTTCCGGCTCCATATATGATATATATGTAAGACGCTGAAGGTAGATATTCGTTTTGAGAAAATTTCACTGAAAGCATGCGCTCTTTTCCGCAGCAGGGAAAATCCGCGATTGACCACAAGTCTAATATAAGCTATCCAACATGATGTCAGGTAAATATTCCAAGAATATAAATACCCACTCAGACAGATATTAGAACACTGTTCTATAGAATACCCGGAGGATAGAGATTTTGGAAGTATTACACTACACTGAAGAAGACAAACGGTCTCTCTATGAATCCCTGTTACGCGGCTATGAACGCGCCGGAGAAAAGAGTGTCGCACTTGCCTTCTACGGAAACCATGTCACCTGGAAGCAGTTCATGCACGAGGTGGATTGCCTGGCCGCAGCCCTTCTTTCCCGCAACATCAAAGCAGGCGATGCAGTTACCATCTTTACCCCGAACATTCCACAGGGTGTCACCGCGATTTATGCCGTAAACAGAATCGGTGCAGTCGCCAACATGGTACACCCCTTATCCTCCCTGCAGGAGATTCAGCACGCAATTGATTTAACCGGCAGTAAGATTGTCTTCACGGTTGAGTTAAACGAAGAGCTGGTTTCCAACCGTGATGTCGAAGTTGTCCGCTGTAAGACCGGCGGATACTTCCCGGGAAATCCGGTCGGCACAGTCATGAAACTCGGATACGGCATTGCCATGAGAAAGTACGGCAAGGCGGAAAATGTCAGAGCAGTCACCACCTGGACCGGACTCTTGAAAGAGGGAGAAAAGATGCTCAAATCCGGCTTCACCCTCCCGCCTGAGGTTGGAAAAGCCGAAGACACTGCAGTCATCATGTACACAGGAGGAACTACCGGACAGTCCAAGGGTGTGATGATTTCCAACTATGCCTTAAACTCCATCTCCATGCAGATGTTAGTGGAAGTCGGTGAAGGAAACACCGATGTCGAAGACGGATTCTTAGCCCTGCTTCCAATCTTCCACGCATTCGGTCTTGCAGTCTGTATCCACGCACCGATGATTTCGGGAATGAAGGTCGTCCTTGTCCCGCGGTTCGAGACGAAGGGCTGCTTTAAGCAGATTAAAAAAGAGCACGTCATCTTCATCCCGGGAGTGCCTGCAATGTTCGAGCGCCTGTACCCGATGCTGCAGGACTATGACTTATCCGATGTCAAACTGGTGGTCTCCGGCGGAGACCGCGTCCCGATTGATTTAACGGATAAGTACAACAAGCTCCTGAAGAAGAACAATGCAAAGGTAAAGTTCCGCGCAGGATACGGATTAACCGAGTCCTGCGGAGCATGCATCTTAACACCGAATGAATACAATTTCCTGCCAAACGGCTGTATCGGTGTCCCGCTCGGAGGTGTGGAAATCTGTCTGACCGTCCCGGGAACAACCGAGCCTGCAGCAGAAGGCGAGGAAGGAGAGCTCTGCTACTTCGGCCCCGGAATGATGACCGGATACTACAACAACCCGGAGGCAACAAACGAGGTTCTGCTAAAGCACGATGACGGCCGTGTCTGGCTGCACACCGGAGACATTGCACAGGTAACCGACGGCATGTTCTGCTTCCGTTCCCGTCACAAGAGAATGATTAAGGTAAATGGATACAACGTCTACCCGTCCTTAATCGAAGAGGCGCTTGCAGAACACCCGTCAGTAGCCCAGCTTTGTGCAGTGCCGACTCCGTACAAGCAGGACAGAAGAATCAAGCTGTTCGTTGTTCCGGCTGAAGGAGCAAACACCGAGACACTGGAAGCAGATGTTATCGCCTATGCGCAGGACAAAATGAACCGCTGGAGTGTTCCGACAAAGGTCGAGATTATCGATGCCCTGCCGCTTACCAAGATGAACAAGGTTGACTATATGGCTCTGGAAAAGAGAGAGTGGGAACGGGTCTGACGGACCGGTTCCAACAGTTTCCTTTTTTTTTTATTTTTTAGAAATCAAACAGCGTCTTCTGCTGACGGATATCTTTTAACAGCCCCATTTTCGGAATCCAGAAACTCGTATCCAGCATCACCGATGCCGCGGTAATAGCTTCGGACAAAGTACCGAACCGCTCCGGATTCTTTGCAAGAGCTGCGTGTGCTGCTTCACGGATAACCCATACGCCCAAAGGCGCCCAGTACTCGCCGGAGATATCACGGATACAAATCACCCGGGCACAGGCACGCCGTGCATGCAGATACTCAAGGACCGCAAGCCGTGCTGCATAGTACGCCCCGGCAATCGGTGAATACTCCCGCTTGGTCTTTCCTTTTTCCCCGTCTACGATAATCGTCTCCTCATCATCAGCCCAGAGGCTCTTCTTCTGCCAGCGTTCAAGCATCTCAAAGCGCCAGTCATTTGACGGAATCAGGATAAAGCACAGCGTATTTCCATGCAGAGTCGAACAGAACACCTCATACTCCGGAAGTGCCGGACTGCGCATAACATCCGCTTTGTAGGACGCGCAGAGCATATCATCCGTCGCAGTGATTGCCCAGCGGGTCGGCACGACTTTACGGTTCTTTTCCAGCCCCATCAGACCTGCAGAGAGGAGGTTCGTGATTTTATACACATCCGTCCCGTTCTCGAACAGAATCCGGGCAGCCTCTGTTGCCTTCAAATCCGTATCCGACGTACAGGCATCCACAATCCGGGAGACCTTCGCATTGTCAATAACATCCAGGCGCTTCATCTCACCGGAAAGACCGGTCGGTGTTACATCCCCGTCAAAGGAAACATCGAACTGAATCGGTTTGGTAAATGCCACCTCAACATCCAGCGGCTTTGAGGATAGGGCAATCTCCTGAACCTTTCCGACATCCGGAACCTTGACATCCAGCTCCTGGCCGCCGCGAATCGTCCGCGAGCGAATGGAGACAATATCATCAATGGATAACTGATTACGCACCCAGTCCAGCGGGTTGTCGGAATCATTAATCATTAAGGGGCCGCCGACCACCCGCGGATAGCCGAAACTGCCGACAAAAACCGACGGAGACGCACCCATGTATTCCGAGATGGGTTTTGTCTCCTTCAAAGCATGAAACCGGCGGGTAATCGGACACGCGGGAAGTCCGCACATACCCTTTCCCTTACAGATAGCACACTTCGACGGCATAGATACACTATGTTGGCGCGTCAGGAATAAAGAGCCTCCGGAGATGCATGCAGAGGTCGTTGAGTGGGAAGTGATGCGTCAGATTCATATTGATTAATCGTGATAAATATATGCGTTATGAGAGAACTTCGCATCCACGGAAGAGGCGGACAGGGATCTGTGACCGCTGCTGAGCTTATTGCCACAGCAGCCTTCACAGCAGGCGTCTTTTCCCAGGCCTTTCCGGCGTTCGGTGTAGAACGCCGCGGCGCGCCGGTCCAGGCATTCGTGCGATTCAGCGACGAAAAGATTCGCCTGAGAAGCCAGGTCTACGAACCGGACTACGTCATCGTACAGGACAGCACTTTAATCAGAGATGTCAACGTCTTCTCCGGAATGAAAGACGGAGGCATTGTCCTTATCAATACCGAAAAGAACGGAGAATACAACGTCCCCGCAGGAGTCAAAGTAATCGCCTTTGATGCAACAAAGATTGCAATCGAGGAAATCGGACTCCCAATCACCAATACCACCCTTATGGGGGCATTTGCCGCAGCAAGCGGAGAAATCACTCTCGAAGCACTCAAAGGTGCAATCGAAGAGAGATTCCCGGCAAAACTTGCCGCAAGCAACTTCAACGCAGCAAAACGTGCATACGAAATGATTAAGGAGGGAGCATTCTAATGCCGCTTGGAATCGGATGTACTGCAAGACCAGGACAGAGCAGAAACAATAAGACCGGATCCTGGCGTGTCTACTACCCAATCTTAGACACCGAAAAATGCACCAAATGCGGAACTTGCCAGCTTATCTGTCCGGAAGGCTGTATCACCCAGAACGAAGACAAGACCTATGCAATTGATCTTGACTTCTGCAAGGGATGCGGAATGTGTGCAGAAGAATGCCCGGACAAGGCAAAAGCAATTTCCATGCACCTGGAGGAAAAATAAATGACTATGCAGATTATGGAAGGATCGATTGCTGTTGCAGAGACCGTTCGTCTCTGCCGCCCGCAGGTCATCTCCGCATATCCAATCACCCCGCAGACCCACATCGTTGAAGGTCTTGCATCTATCGTTGCAGACGGCAGACTTGATGCCGAGTACATCTGCGTAGAGTCCGAATTCTCCGCACTCTCCGCATGTATCGGTGCATCTGCAGCCGGCAGCCGTGTCTACTCCGCAACCACCTCTCAGGGACTTGCCTTAATGGCAGAAGTTGTCTTCAACTCCGCAGGTATGCGCCTCCCGATCGTTATGGGTATCGCAAACCGTGCAATCTCTGCCCCGCTTTCCATCTGGAACGACCAGCAGGACTCCATCATGATGAGAGACTCCGGATGGCTCCAGTTCTACGCAGAGGACAACCAGGAAGCAGTTGACTTACACATCTTAGCATACAAGATTTGTGAAGACCACAACATTCTGCTCCCGGCATTCGTCTGTTTCGACGGTTTCATCCTCTCTCACGTCTATGAGCCGGTTGACATCCCGGAGCAGGAAGCAGTTGACGCATTCCTTGGTCCGTTCAACCCGTACCAGAAGCTTGACTGCAACGACCCGATCTCCTTTGGTATGTACGCAACCCCGGAGTACTACCTCGAGTTCAGATACGAACACGACCAGGCAGTAAAGCGTGCAGCAGAAGCATTCAAGAAGTACGGAAAAGAGTTCGCAGAACAGTTCGGCCGCGACTACTCCGAGCTTGTTACCCAGTACAAGACCGAAGACGCAGAAACCATTCTCATCGCCATGGGTTCCATCTGCGGAACTATCAAGGACGCAATCGATGAGATGCGTGCAGACGGCAAGAAGGTTGGTCTCTTAGGTATCCGCTGCTTCCGTCCGTTCCCAAGTGAAGACCTCCGTGCACTCCTCGGAAACGCACAGCGTGTTGCAGTGCTTGACAAGAACGTGAGCCTTGGTGCAAAGGGAGCTGTTGCTCTTGAAGTCAAGGACGCATGCTACGGCATGGACCTGCCAATCTACGACTACATCTTAGGTCTTGGAGGCCGTGATGTCAGAAAGTCCGACATCAAAAACATCGTTGCACTCTGTGAAGAGGGTAAAGGCGATATGTTCTACGGACTTCGCGAGGAGGTGCTCTAAATGGTTGACAGAAAGCTGGAAAACTTTGACTGCGGTCACCGTGCCTGCGGTGGATGCGGTGCATCTGCAGCAGTACGCATGATCTTAAAAGGTGCAGGCGAGAACACAATCGTTGTCTCTCCGACCGGCTGTCTTGAGGTTTTCTCCACTCCGTACCCGGAGACTGCATGGAAGACCCCGTGGATCCACTCTCTCTTCGAGAACGCATCCGCACTTGCATCCGGAATTGAAGCATCCTTAAAGAAGCAGGGAAGACTCGGCAAGGAAAAGATCTTAGTTATCGGTGGAGACGGAGCAACCGTTGATATCGGAACTCTGTGTATTTCCGGTGCATTCGAGCGTGGACACGACTTCACCTACATCTGCTACGACAACGAAGCATACATGAACACTGGTATCCAGCGTTCCGGTGCTACCCCGTATGATGCAGACACTACCACTTCCCCGGCAGGAGTTTGCTCTACCGGTAACAACCGCCCGAAGAAGGATCTCCCGCAGATCTTAGTCGCACACGGTTCCCCGTACGTTGCAACTGCAACCATGGCATACCCGATGGACCTGATGAAGAAGGTCGAGAAGGCAATGAACACCCCGGGACCGTGCTACATCCAGGTTCACGCACCATGCTGTACCGGATGGGGATTCGACAGCGCAAAGACCATGGAAATCGGACGTATGGCTGTTGAGTGCGGTCTCTGGGTTAACTATGAGATCGAAAACGGCGAGCTTGTTTCCGCAAAGAAGGTCAAGCGTGTCCCGGTCGATGCATACCTCCAGGCACAGAAGCGTTTCCGCCACCTCTTCAGACCGGAGAGAAACGAGGCTGAGATTGCAAAGATTCAGGCAATCGCAGACAAGAACGCAAAGAAGTACGGAATCGACATCGAATAAATTCCCTACTTTTCTTTTTTCTGTATCAACAATACGATACGGTATCGTGTAAAAAAAAGTTGGTTAGAGTACTTTCTGTAAGATTTCGTGTACTCCTTTTTTATGCGGTGCCGGGTCTTTAATGGAGAAGAGAACCATGTTGATTCCCAGGATAATCACGTGGAAGGAGATGTGCTCTGTCGGTTCGTAGATGAGAATCAGTCCGAAGATGATTTCCAGAATTCCCAGAATCAGCGGGAAGAGGAAGTTTTCTTTGCAGGAAAACCGTTGGATAAATGCGTTGATTTCCCGCGCTCCTTTGCTGAGACCAAGCAGCCCCCAGACAACACCTAAAACCAGAAGCGAAGAGTTCTGGGAGAAGAAGATGACAAGTCCAAGAAGAGTGAGAACGATGGGTTCTCCATACGTGGATGGTCTTGGATGTTTGCTCTCCCATCCTGCTTTGCAGGCAGCGATAGCAAAGATTCCGGCCGCGGCCATTGCCAAACCGACGATTAACGGGATGAGTTCTGAGAACTTTGTTGGAAACAGGATACAGAAGATACCAACGGCAAGGAACAGGACCCGCACCCGAAGCGAGGTGATTCTTTCCAGAATGCTGCGTATAGACATGTCAGCGCCTCAGGAAGCCAAAGAGCCCTTTCTTTTCTGCAACAACCGCTTCGATGAGAATATTTCCCCGCTTCTTCGGCGACATCACCCCAAGTCCCTTTCCCTCCGGCGGGGCAAAGCGGTCTCCGGTCTTTATTCCGGCAGGCACGGTGATTTTAATCGTCTTTTTGAAGAGCAAATCTAACGGAATCTGACCGCCGTGTTCGGCAACCTTTGCCGGGATGGTCATTTTGTGGATGAGATTGTTGGTTGATTCATCCATCTCCCAGTTCTCCTCCGGGACAATCTTCAGATTCACATACAGGTCACCCCGCGGCTTTCCGTCAACCGGAATTCCGCGTCCCTCAACCCGGTAGCGTCTAACACCCGGATAAACTTTGACCTCCACATGCTCTCCTGCGACCTTCATCGGGATTTTGCCCTTGCCGTACGCGGCAAGCCCCAGAGAGATTGGATAATCCGTCTCGATATCCCCGCTTTTCTTTGCCATCCCGGACATCTTCTTTCCGCGCGGAGAAGAAGATGAGGCACTGCCGGCAGTACCCGCACTCAGCTCTCCGTCATAGGACTTGCGGGCCTCTGCATCCGACAATACCTCATATGCGGCCATTATTTTGAGCAGGCGCTCATTATACTCCTCTTTTTTCGCCTCGTCATTTCCCGCGCGGTCCGGGTGGTACTGCTTTACCAAAGAGACATATGCACGCTTGATTTCCTCCGGTGCAGAGTCTTTTTTGACTCCCAGCACCTGATAATGGCTGTCTTCGCCCATTTAGCTAATATAGGAGGCTGACACATAAATATCTTCTATGTATATAGGCGTTGACCATGGAACGACTTCGCTTCGTTTTGCGGCAGATACCGGCGAATATTTTAAAATCACCCGTGAGGAAGCAAAGGAGTTCACGGTTCAGATGCTCGAGCGTCTCTGTCCGTTAGATGAGATTGAAGGCATTGCGCTCTGTTATTCCATGGGAGATAACTTCACGAAGATTACCGATGTGAAAAAGCTCAAGAACCGCGGAGTGATTACGCGTGAAGGAGCAGGAGAACACATCGGCGGCGGCACAAAGGTCTTTGATGAGATTGCTGCATCCGGCATCCCTGCAGTCGCGTTCCCGGGAATCCACAGAGGCTCTGATACTGACCCGCGCTTTAAGGTCTACTCGCATCAGACAAGCCCGGAAAAGCTTGGTATCGCATACTACGTGAAGCAGCGGTTAAACGAGGACACGTTTGTCGTCTCTGACATCAGCTCGAACACCGTATCCCTCTTAGTCTCCGAAAACAAAGTTATCGGCGCCTTTGACGCATGTGTGTTTGCCCCGGGAACAAAGCACGGTGCACTCGATGTGGATGCCATCCGCAAAGTAGACGACGGTGAGATGTCGGCAAACGAGGCATTTACGACTGCCGGCGCATCCTACCACTTAGAGGAACAGTACCAGAATCCGGCTATTGCTCTCTGGGCAGCCATGGAGTGCGCATCCCTTCTGCTCTTAGCCCCGCAGGCATCAATCGCTCTTGCCGGAAGCCTGGCACCAAAACTTGCGGAAGAAATCTCTGCTCTCTTACAGAAACCGGTCGCCGTCTTTGATGAGTGGGCAGCATCCCTTGGAATGGCGCTCGCAGCAAAAGACCTCTTCGAAGGAGCAAAGGATATCTTAGGAATCCCGGTTGCCAAACCTCTGCCGAAGAGAGGATAAATCACCTACTTTTTTTGTAACGACAAATATCTCACTCTGCTTTTCACAGATGTGAGAAAAAAAGTTAGACGGAGTAATAGGTTACCCGTTTTCCTTTCTCGCGGTACTCGCCGGCATACGTATCCAGATTTCTCTTGTAGCCGATTCTGTCCACGAATCCAAGTTCTTTCAGCTTCTCACGGACACGCATCACATCAGCCTCATCAGCCCAGTCAGCCGTGAAGACATAGATTACTTTCTTATCGTCGCGTGAGTCCTC
>JAFZFW010000141.1 GCA_017555685.1 Methanocorpusculum sp. | reverse complement strand
TTGGCGGCAGCGTACTCTGAAAGCGGTTCTGCATTGAGCTTTAAGAAGTTCAGTCCCCAGTTGAATTTGGAAAGGACCGCTTCTGCCTGCGCTTCTTCGCCTAAAATATAGAGCGTGGCAGCGATTGCCTCAACGGATGTTAAGGTAAACGGTTTTCCGAAGTTTACCGGATTTGCCGCGACAAGGAAGGGGAGCGCACGCCGTCCTTTCCATGCCTCGAGATTTGCCGTATCCAGGACCTCCCACGAACAGTCAAGCGCTGTTACGGACTGCACCCACTTTTTATCTGCCGGAGATAGCACATCTGCAGTCGGGTCAAGGAGCAGAGTGGTCTTTGGAATCTGCGGAATACGGGTTACAATCCGCATCATACCGAACCGCTCCAGCTTTTTCATGGTGCACTTTTTCGGGTCGCAGGAGTTGTCGCGGTATGCGATTAAGGGGATAGTCATCTGGGATTATAGTTGGCGCCCGAAGGATATCAGTGTATGGATAAAAAAAGAAGATTAAATCTTCTTCGACAGAATCTCCATCACAATTCTGCCGTAGGCAGGTCTGGTGATGAGAACGCCGATTAAGATACCGAGGATATTGATGATAGCAAATCCTTTGAGTGTGGATAAGTCCATGATGATAAGCGGGAACATTGCAATAATTACCGTTGCTGCCGAGGTCATGATAATCATCAGCGCACGCTTCAGACGCTTGGTGTAGATAACCTTCGACGGGACACGTCCCTCATGCATAACCTCATCGGTGATGATTACAAGCTGGTCAATACCGGTTCCAAGAACAGCAATCAATGCAGCAATTGCTGCCAGGTCAAGCTGCTGGATAAAGACTGCAATACCTAAGAGAATGACAATCTCTGCGACATTGGTCAGTACCATCGGTAAAACAATGGCTGCAACCCGGTAGCGGAGATAGACAGTAAGAGCAACGGCAGCAAGTGCGGCAATTCCTGCAATGATACAGATAATCTTGAAGTAATCGCCCAGAGCGGCAGAGGTCGAACCGGAGCCGGCAATTTCTACCTCAACCGGCAGAGCGCCTGCTCTCAGATGGACTTCGAGTTCCTGTGCCTGCTGTTTTCCTTCCTCACCGGTTCCGGTGGATGCGGAAAGCTGGTTTACCGGATGCTTGGCAATGGAGGCTGCAAGTTCGTAGGACAGCGGGGCACTGTAGACAAGTTCGTCATCCAGATACATATTGACGTTGTGTGCGGCAGGTTTTTTGGTTGCACCGGTTTCAATACATCCCTGCTGGAAGGCAAGTGCTCCTGCATCATCAAGTGTAAATCCTACACCCCATACCCCGGTTGCCGGATCTTTCTGCGGGTTCTGCACGGAGATAACCGAATCGCCGTAGAGGACATGTTCGGTCGCATCACCGGTTGTCTGGATTCTGATCTCGAAGAGACCCTGCTTTCCGACAATTTCCTGTGCTTCCTGAATGTCAACACCGGCTAACTCCACGCGGACATACTGGGCAACACCGGTGATGCCGGTTAAGACGTTGACTTTTACGTCACTGGTTCCAAGACTGTTGACCTTGGATTCCAGGATGCGTTTGACGGAGTCCGCCGTATCGCTTCCAACACCCGGCTCTGAGCCGATGAAGACAGCGCCTGCCTTCTCAACAGCCGCTTTGAGTTCTGCCTGAGTGAATTTCTTGTCCACCTCAACTTTTCCGATGTCGATTGGGGTCACTGTACAGTCAAGCGTCTTCGACATTGACGAGGCAACCGCATAGATATCAACCGGCGTCTGGACAGTCACGACATCTGCCTGGAACTCAAGCTGAATCCAGGAACCTCCTTCCAGATCAAGACCGAACTGCAGGTTTGTCAGTCCGTCACGGTCACCGACCGGCGCAAAGATGGCGATTAATGACGCAAGCACAAGAATTCCGGCGATTACGACATGCGGGTCACGGATAAGCGCGGCAACTCCGTGGTATTCCTTCTTTTCCCGCTTTTGTACCGGCTGCTTCTTCATCTCCGCACCTCCTGTTTTCCGACATAGAGCCGAAGCATTCCTGCATTGAATCCCCAGGTGAAAATCAGGTCACAGACAAGACCGATTAAGAGCACTGCAGAGATGGAGTATAATGTTGGAACGTTTCCAATGAGCGAAACGAGAAACATCGCCAGGATTGCGCAAAACGTGGTAGACGTCATGATAAATCCGGTGTGGAATGCACCTTCCATTTTTTCCTCGAGCTTTCCCTGACGCTTGAGAACTTTGGTAGTCAGCAGGATGTTGCTGTCAACCGAGTATCCGATAAGCATGAGAAGAGCTGCAGTCGTTGCAAGGGACAACTCGATGCCGAAGATATTCATCGCTGCAGCGGTGATTGTGATATCTGCAACACCGGCAAAGACGACAGCAAGTGCCGGAAGGAGTTTTCTAAAGGCAATAAAGACCACCACAGCCATGCCGATGAAGGCGAAGATAAGGGCTAAGAATGCCTGAGACTGGAGAGTTGCTCCGAAGTTTGCGCCAATCTGGTCGATTCCGGCATCCGGGTATCCTGCCAGGATATATTCATTGAATGCCACCATCTCTTCAGTGGACATCGGACCGAACTTGAGGTAGTATCCGCCGGAGATTCCTTCATCAATGGATTTTAAGTCGTAGCCGGCAAAGTAGGCTTCAATCTCCTCTTTGGTGTCATCCGTCTGAATGGTTACCGCAGTTCCTCCGGCAAAATCAATGCCCGGAGTGACCGGCATACCAGTCATGACAAAAGTTATGGCGACAATTACCAAGGCGACGGCAAAAAGAGCGGCAGGAACAGCCATCATCTTTTTGGGATCGTATTTGTTAATGTCGTATTTGAATTTCTTCATACGTATGTATAGTTTTGAAGTTCATAGAATAAATACAAATTCAAGAGGTCAGAAGATGCCTGGCAGAAAAAACCGTTATTCACTGCGTGAGTTTTCGGATTGCCCCGAATTTCCCGGAAACTGTTTCGGAAAAATCAACCCGGCCGAATCTTTTCAGGCCACCATTTATCAGAACCGAACGACACAAGGATATAGTGAGGTGAAGTAAAATGGCAGGAATCCGCTAACCGTAACAGAAGGAAACATGGGTTAAACCTCTCATGCAAATAGACAATGTACCAGCAAAATTATGTCACTTTTCCTTCTTTTGTTTTTCAAAAAAAATAGTTGTTTGTTAGAATTCTTTTTTCGCGTATATCCGCTGACTTACCAGATAGGATACTGCACAGCATATCAGAGATGCCGCGAGTAATCCATATCCGGGCATCAGGAGAGATACACTGTGGGTTACAAACAGCCAGATAGAACCAATGAGAATCCCCATCTGGAAGAATCCAAGAATGGTAAGCCCGATTTTCACCTGTGTAGACATCCTGAAATCAAGCATACAGCAGATTGGAATGGATACTGAACCATAGAGAATACTGCATGCAACGGCTGGAATCAGCAGTGCAGAAAGTCCTTCCATTACCAGAGAGAGGAGCGTGCCGATCAGGATTATGACGGCTAGAGAGAGCGCGAAGAGCAGATAGCGGGCCCGCACAACATCGCTTCTGGAAAAGCGGGTTGTGAGGAGGAAGTCCTCAAATCCCTCCATCACATTGCCCGCCGCAGAAAGTTCGACCGCCTTTGGGGCAAAGCAGATGATGCCAAGAAAGGCGACAACGTAAACACCAGAGAGTCCGAAACACCCCATCAGGAAAATCAATCCCGCAAAGAGTGCTATGAAGCGACCTTTCTGTGCCAGGAAATCCATGTAGAGCAAATCACTATACTTCATCGTCTCAGAATTCTTTTTTCGCGTAGATTTTCCGGGATATACGGTAGGACGCCCCATATGCGGCAAAGCTTACTGCAAGTACTGCGATGAGCAGCGGGACTGTCGATGCCGCATACTCCATAAATATCGAGATTCCAAAGGTCACCCCGTACAGTCCTGCAACAACTACCAGAATCGCAAAGGCAACATAGCGGGATGTGTGCTGTCCAAACTTCAGATAGACAGGGATAACCACTGCTCCATAGACAAGAGCATAGCCAAATCCGACAATCAGCATGATGTAGAGCCATTCTTCACCGGAAAACTGCGGAAGTACTGATATAGGCAGAAGAAGAACTGCGGAAATCAGAAATGCGCCTGCAAGGAGAAGTATCTGTAAAAGATACTTTGAGCGGACAATCTCTTCTCTGGAAACCGGAGCAGTCAGGACAAAAGAATCACACCCGTCTGTTTCGTCATAGATAAGCGTTGACTCTACGATTTTTACCGCAAACACCAAAAGCATGATGCAGAGAGCGAGAAAACCGCCGGTAAATCCAAGGGTAATGCTGAAGAGCAGGAAGAGCACCGCAAGCGCTGCAATCGGGAACGCATCTTTAATCAGAAACAAATCCTTGTAAATCAGTCCTTTGTAAATCGATTTTCCTGAGTTCATACCTTATCCCCTCTTGCATAGAAGAGCATCAGTGCTTCAGTGGTCACCGGGTCAATAACTGCATCCGGGTAGCGCATACGCAGCTGCTCTTTGTTCTTTACCAGAATCTCACAGCCGAACTGATTCTTTCTGATGCGAAGAAGCCCGTCGCGTTCTGCGTCGAATGCTTTAGCCTCTTCTGCAGTACACTTGAGAATACCTGCCTCGCCTAAGAGTTCATCAGTGGAGACCGAAAACAGAATCCTGCCGTCGTGAATGAAGGTCAGGTAATCTGCAATCTTGTCGATGTCGCTTGTAATATGCGAGGAGAAGAGGATCGCATGAGTTTCATCCTGCATAAAGTCCTGGAAGATTTCCAGAACCTCATCGCGGACAACCGGATCGAGACCTGCAGTCGGCTCATCTAAAATCAGAAGCTCCGGATGATGCGAGAGAGCGACAGCTATCGAGAGCTTCATCCGCATACCGCGGGATAAGTCTTTTACCTTCTTCTCTTCATCGAGACCGAAGCGGTTTAGATAGTCTGCGAAGAGTTCGGCGTCCCAGTCCTCATAGAGATGCGGGAAAATCTTTGCTGCCTGGCGGATGCGAAGCGTTTTGTGCAGGTGTAAGTCATCAAAAACCACCCCGATCTTTGCACGGACAGCGGTGTCTTCAGTACTGTTTCCAAGAACGCGGATTTCTCCCGAATCTTTTCTTACAAGCCCTAATACAGCTTTAATCGTCGTTGTTTTTCCAGCCCCGTTCTCTCCGACAAAACCCATAATCGCCCCGCGGGGAAGCGTAAAGGATACATCTTTGAGAGAAAAACCCTCGTAGGATTTGCAGAGGCTGTGTACTTCTATAGCATTCTGCATTGTTTACTCCAAATCAAAGAGAGTGTCTAACATCTCCTGTAATTCGTCTTTGGTAATTCCGTAGGTTTTCGCGGTGTCAACAGCTTTCTGCAGATGTTCTTCGGCAATTTTTAACTGCTGTTCGCGGATGATATCAGGATTCTTCCGCGAAACAAAGCTTCCTTTGCCGACAACCGTCTCGATAAAGCCGTCTCTTTCCAGATCAGTGTATGCCCGTTTGGTGGTAATCACACTGATGCGGAGCTCTTTTGCTAAAAGACGCATGCTTGGAAGCGCTGCGCCGTCTGCTAACTCTCCGCTTAAAATCATCCGCTTAATCTGAGCAGTAATCTGCTCGTAAATTGGTTTTCCACTTGAGTTGCTGATGATAATGTTCACAAGAGACCTCGTGCAATATTGTATATATTGATTATATACATTAATGCTTTCGGTGAGCTATGGCGAGTGCAGGTTTCTCTATCTCATGTGCAGGAGCGTTTTTCCATCTCATGCGGATGGGCGTATTCCCTACGCGAAATCTACACGAAACCCACGCGAAAAACGCGAAATGATAAAATACGCTAAAAAAGGCGAAATTCGCGAAAAGACTATTCGCGTTCACAATCACCAGAAACCATTAACAAAATGTATCCTGTGCTTTGAACGCGAATAGTTTTTCGCGACTTTCGCTGGTTTTCGTGATTTACTTCCCTTTTCGCGTTTTTCGCGTTGGTTTCGCGAGAATTTCGCGTAGGAAATACGCTCCTACACATGAGATGAAAAAACTTCAAAAAAAACAAAACAAAATGAAAAAAGTTAGTATACAAAGAGGAGCTCTGCTAATTCCTCTAACGAGTGCACGACCTCTGACTCCATCTCAAGCATCAGATTCACGCACTCATTATCACTGAAACGGCGGAAATCGGTTCGAAGGGCAATTACCCGCTTACCGCACGCTGCAGCATAGCCCATCTCCCAGGCAGTGCCCGAATCCGCATCAGCACCGTCGATTACTGCCACCACAATATCTGCCGATTTGAGGGCGTTGAGATTTCCATCATAGATTGCTTTTTCCCGGTTCTCACCGCGGGTCTCTGCATCATCATCCAGCTCCTGCGGGAGATGAACATCATAGTGCATGCTCTCTAAAATATCTGCCGCACGGCGGTTAAAACTGCGCTCTGCCTCGGAAAAGAGCGGGCCGGCAAAGTAGATACGGGATTTTGCAAACGCTTTGACATCCACTAACGGATACTCAGCGAAGCGTTTGAGGAAAACACCTGCACCGTCTGATTTCTCCTCGGTATAATAGGTCTTTGTTGCTCCGCAGGTAGGAGACGAATCAACACCCAAGATAAACAGCGGCTCTTCCCCGCGCTCGGCAATTTTCTGCCGGACCGTTGCTTCCAGACGGTCAAGAAGCATAAAAAACTCCGGGAAATCCATCCGGTCTTTAAAGCATCCGGGAGCACGACCCTCACCAAAGAAGATAGTCTCCGGACAGGGAAGCGTGATTATCTCAATTCCGGCTTTACTGCACCGTTCAATACAGCGGGAAAATATTGCGCAGTCTTCATCAGAAGTGATACCTGTTGCACGCAGGTTCGGATGAAGAATACAGGGAGAGGCGAGGATATAGGGCATGATATAGTCTTGGACGGCTGAGAATAAAAGAGATGGGGATTTACCGTATTACCCCGATATAGGGAAGGTTGCGGTACTTCTGGTCAACATCAAGACCATAGCCTACCACGAACTCGTCTCCGATGGGGAAACCGATATAATCTCCTTCAAACGGCACAACACGGCACTCGTGTTTATCCAGAAGAGAAGCTACTTTCACCGATGCCGGATTTTTTGCAAGAATCATATCTTTGACAAGCGAAAGCGTTCTGCCGGTGTCGATAACATCCTCAATGATAATAATATTCTTCCCGAAAACCTCTTCTGCAGAGATATCCAGTTTCATGGAGACCTTGCCCGTAGATTTGGTTCCTTCATAGCTTGCTGTCTGGATGAAATCCATAAACACCGGAATCGTGATGCGCTTTGCAAGCTCGCATGCGAAAAAGACCGCGCCCTTTAAGGTACAGAGAAGTGTGACACTCTCTCCTGCATAGTCTGCATCAATCTGTGCCGCAAGCTCTCTGATGCGGGAATTAATGACGTCTTCAGAAAGTAAAACGTCGATAGTATCTGTCATATATACTCATACGACGCAAAAAGAAATATGATTACCGGATAGCAGGTGTTCCTGTCAACGGAAAACAAGAACATCTGCGATGCCTGCGGCATTCCATGCAGAAGAAACATCGCCGCCGGCAACTTCTGCGTAGAGCACTGCCGCGTAGGAGGTGTTTTCTGCGCCCGGCAGACAGAAGAGTTTGTCTGCTTCGGCATTCTTTGGCTCAGCGCAGACGATTTCGAGCGCTTCTTTCATGTGGCGGTAGGAAGCATCAGCCGGATTGAGAAGGGAAGCCTTCTCTGCGGCAGTGCGGGCGGATTCAAAGTCTCCAAGGCGGATGCAGGCACGGGCAATTCCTGCCCAGGCTGCCGGGAACTGCTCATTCTGCTTTACGGCAAGTCTGCAGGTTTCTGCCGCCTGCTTGTAGTATCCCTCTTCAGACTCCATCCAGGCAAGCTCGATTAAGATGCGGGAGCGGATTTCAACTCCCGGGTTGGCACGAAGGGCGGCACGAAGCATCGAGCGGGCGGCATCAATCATTCCTAAGTCAAGGTAGACGGAACCAAGCGCAAGAGACACGCGGGCACGCTCGTCGTCTCTGGTCGAGCGGGCAGCTAAAATCTGCTCTGCTGCTTCGCGGCGCTTTTCTTTTGCGAGATAGAGGAATGCCGGATAAACTGCAGCAGCCGCGGATTCGATGCTCTTCGAAAGGCTTGCGGTCACTGCTTTGTTCAGGGCAGACACACACGGTGCAAACTCCTCTGCATCAAGAGCATGAACGACTGCTTCAAGCGCCGGAATTCCGCGTGCGTATCCGGCAGCGTCCGGAATAAGACCTGCTGCGACAGCAGCAGAGAAAAGCTTCGGCACAATGCGTGCCTGCAGTTCCGGCATCAAAGATGCCGCACGGTTATACCAGAACATTGCACACACCGGATCGAAGCCGAAGTAGGCAAAGTCACCCTTTTCGACCGCGAGCGCTGCTTCCACTGCGGAATCTGCTGCGGTAAGGGCTGCAGCATCCGGATTTCCGGCATAATCCAGGTGCATGTTCATCTCGGAAAGACGGCTGACAGCGGCAGAGAAAATCTCCTCCGGACAGTCAGAGGCGGAAACGATTTCCTCAATCCAGCGGTACTCGTTTGCATAGTTTCTGCGTTTGCGTGCCGCAGCGGCAAAGGAGAAGCGAAGCGAACAGCTCTCTGCAGGCGGAAGCTCCTCAACAAGCCGGGAGATTCTGCTGTAGTACTCCTGCATGTCCTCGCCTAAGTCTTCGCCGGCGATACAGAGGTTTTTGAGTCCGTCTGCTACTGCATACTTGCCGTTTTCGCGGCTTAACAGGAAGGCGTTTTTGTAGGACTCGAAGGCATTGTCAAAGTCCTTGAATTCAGTCAGAATCTCGCCCATCATCTCAAATGCCGTCTTCTCGGCAGGGGAGCCGGAGTAGGCAAGCGTGATGTTTGCGTAGAGGTCGAGTGCTGCGTCATAGTTTCCGGAGGCAAAAAGCCAGTTGGCAGTAGACAGCGCCGGTTCTGCATCAGCGAGGTCTAGGAGCGGGCGGACAATTGTCTCCCACTCTTCAGGACTTACCCGCGGCATGTTGAGCCAGACAATCATCTCCTCTTCTAAAAGCGTGGAAAACCATGCTCCGGCAACGCAGACAACCGCATCATAGACGATGTCAGCAGATAACCCCGGCACACCGGC
>JAFZFW010000140.1 GCA_017555685.1 Methanocorpusculum sp. | reverse complement strand
GGAAGTGCAGTAGCAGCACTTGACTTCTTAAAACAGCGCGGATGTAAAAGTATCCGCTTCATGTGCTTAGTCGCTGCACCGGAAGGAATCAAAGTCCTGCAGGACGCACACCCGGATGTCGACATCTTCGTCGCAGCAGTTGACGAGTGTCTGAACGAAAACTGCTACATCGTCCCGGGACTGGGAGACGCCGGAGACAGAATCTTCGGCACAAAATAAAGCAGAGGCACAACACGCTTCGAGCGCCCGGGAATCCCGCGACGATTAACGGGCATGCGCCGAAGGCTTAGCCCGAAAGGGAAAATTGAGACCCAGAGTATAAATAGCTTCGGGTCCAATATACCTTTATATGGTGCGTGAATCCTCCAAACTTAAGGAGGGAGGGAAGACGACCGTACTTGGCATTCAGCATGTGTTTGCCATGTTTGGTTCGACTATCCTCGTCCCTATTCTGACCGGACTTCCGGTTTCTGTCGCATTGTTCTGTGCCGGTGTCGGTACACTGATTTTCCACCTTGTCACAAAAGGTAAAGTTCCTGTATTCCTTGGATCCAGTTTTGCATTTATCGCAGCAATCCAGGTAGTTACAGCCACGGAAGGAATTGAGTTTGCAACAGGCGGTATCGTGGCCGCCGGATGTGTGTATCTCCTGCTTGCGCTGCTGGTCTACATCTTCGGCGCAGACAGAATCAGAAAACTCTTCCCGCCGGTAGTTACCGGCCCGGTTATCATGATTATTGGTCTCATGCTTGCCGGAACTGCAATCAGCTACTTCACTGACGGCTGGTCCTACCTTGTCGGAGTAATTGTGATTGCCACCGTAATCATTGTCAGCCTGTTCTTCAAGGGCTTCTTCAAGATGCTGCCGATTCTCTTCGGTTTAATCGTTGGTTACATCTCCTGTATGATCTTAAACGGAGTAGGAATCGAGATTGGACTCAACTACGCAAAGATCACCGAAGCAGCGCTCTTCACTGTTCCGGAGTTCTTCCTGCCGCAGTTCAGTCTCTCTGCAATCCTCATGATTGCTCCGATTGCTATCGTTACCTTCATTGAACACTTAGGCGACATCACTGCAAACGGTGCTATCGTTGGAAAAGACTTCTTCAAAGACCCGGGACTTCACAGAACCCTTCTTGGTGACGGTCTTGCATCCATCTTTGCAGGAATGGTCGGTGGACCGGCAAACACTACCTACTCCGAAAACACCGGAGTTCTTGCCGCAACCAGAAACTACAACCCGAGAACCTTAGAGGTTGCCGCAGTCTTTGCAATCATCATCAGTTTCATTGGATACATCAGCGGATTCATCAGCTCGATTCCAAACGCTGTTCTTGGCGGTATGTGTATCGTCCTCTTCGGTATGATTGCAAGCATTGGTCTGCGTACCTTAGTGGAGAACAAGGTCGACTTCAGAAACCAGAGAAACGTCTTAATCGTCGGAATTATGCTGATCGTCGCAATCGGCGGCCTTGCCATCCCGATTATGCCGGAAGCAGACTTATACCTCTCCGGTGTCGCATTATCTGCACTGATCGGTATCATCTTAAACCTCATTCTCCCCGAACGCCTCGGAAAGAACGAGCAGACTGAAGAACAGAAAGAGTAATCCTCTTTCCCTTTTTTACAACATATTCAAACCATAAGAACACTAATATTGAATGAATGAACGAGTCATCCCCGCACATTCATCTCCAGAAAACGCTTCGTATCTCAGTCGATAAACTCTATGTCGGCGGCGAGGAACTGCTGTCTGAAATAGAAGAAGGGCTCAACACCTGCCGCATCGAAAAACCGCGCGTAGGATTTCAGGGGACAGCAGGTTCGTTTGGTGAACAGGCAGCTCGTGAATATTTCCAGAACGAAGATGCGGAACTGAAAAACTACCGTTCATTCGAGGATGTATTATCTGCAGTGGCTGCCGGAGAAGTTGACTATGGAGTCCTCCCCATTGAAAACTCTACTGCAGGAGATGTGCTGGAGGTCTCGGACTTAATTGTCCGCTATAATCTCTATGTGACAGGCGAACACACGCTTCGCATCCGTCACAACCTGCTGGCCCTGCCCGGAGCAAAACTCTCAGACATCACCCAGGTATACTCTCATATCCAGGCACTGAATCAGTGCCGGCAGTTCTTAAAGGAACATGACGGCATCGAGGATATCCCGTATGCAAATACCGCGCTTGCCGCAGAATATATCGCCAAAAAAGGTGATATACACCTTGCATCGATTGGAAGCATGCGCTGCTCCGAGTTGTACAACTTAACGGTTCTTGCATCTGATATCCAGACGGTAAAGAATAACTTCACCCGGTTCATCATTATTGCAAAACACATGGAGCTTTCCACGGACTGTAATAAAATCAGCATTGCCTTCTCAACAGCGCACAGCAGCGGTTCCCTGCACTCCATTCTTTCACACTTTGCCTACAACGGTTTAAACCTGGTAAAAATCCAGTCACGACCACGGCTGGATGAGCCATGGGAATATCTGTTCTTCGTGGATATTGAAGGAAACTTAGAAGATGCCAATGTCTTAATTGCTCTGGGAAGAGTACGGGCACAGAGCAGTTTCTTTAAACTTCTTGGAAATTATATCCGCCACGGGCAGTAAGCCTGCCGGTGGGTATTTATGGTTGCAGATTCTATAATCCCATATGGGAAAGATGGATAACAAAGTCGCCATTGTTACCGGCGGCGGAAAAGGAATCGGCTTTGGAATCGCAACCGCTTTCGCAAAAGAGGGAGCAAACTTAGTCATCACCGGACGTACAATTGAACGCCTCCAGAGCGCAAAAGAAAAGCTCGAAGCATACGGAGTTACCGTTCTCCCGGTCGCAGCAGACGGCGGAGACGAAGCACAGGTAAAAGAAGCTGTCAGACAGACGGTGGAAAAGTTCGGCAAGATTGACGTTCTCGTCAACAATGCCCAGGTTTCCAAGTCCGGTGTTCTGTTAAAGGATCACACTAAGGAAGACTTTGACTTAGCAGTCAACTCCGGTCTGTATGCAGTATTCTACTACATGAGAGAGTGCTACCCGTACCTCAAAGAAACAAAGGGAAGCGTTATCAACTTCGCATCCGGTGCAGGCCTCTTCGGCAAACCGGGTCAGTCCTCCTATGCAGCCGCAAAGGAAGGTATCCGCGGACTTTCCCGTGTAGCCGCAACCGAGTGGGGACCGGATGGAATTAACATTAACATTGTCTGTCCGTTAGTCTACACCGAACAGCTCGATGCCTGGAGACAGGAGTACCCGCAGCTCTACGAAGCAACCATCAAAGGAATTCCACTGGGAAGATTCGGTGATGCAGAAAACGATATTGGAAGAATCTGTGTGTTCCTCCAGTCTGAAGATGCATCATACATCAGCGGAGAAACATTCACCGTTCAGGGTGGAAGCGGTCTTAGACCCTAATTACTTTTTTTCAAAAATACTTTTCAGAATATCAGCAGGGCATGCTGCTGCACACTCTGCATCGCGATTCTCCCACGAACCATACCATGCATGTATCGCAGAGATTCCGCAGGCCCGTGCTGCTGCAACATCATTTTTCAAACTGTCGCCGACCATGATTACTTCGTCTGCAGCGAGCCCGAAGTACTCAAGCACTGCGGCAAATACTGCAGGAGACGGTTTAATCTCAGCAAATGATTCGCGGACAAACACCGCATCAAAAAAATCATTAAGCCCCATCATCTCAAGCCGTGGATAGACAGAGTGCCCGTCGGAGTTGGAAAGAACCGCGAGTTTTAAGCCTGCATCTTTCAAGACCGCAAGTACTTCCCGCATCCCGTCAAACTCACGCAGACACTGCAGTTCAAGCTGATAGTAGAGAGAAAATGCCTCCTCCGCGGTTTCCTCACACACGAAGAACTGCACGAACTCAGCCCGCAGGCTTGGGCGGTCGCGGTTCAGCGGAGTAAAATGCAGGGTAAACTCTGCGCCGCAAAAAAGAGAAACTGCATCAGCAGCGGCCTCGGCTGCTGCATGCAGATTATGTAAGGTGTTATCCATATCAAAGATAACTGCCTTGATTCTCGTCATTATCTTCTATTTGTTTCAGATGGTATTATGCTCTCCGGCAGAGGAACAAAGCGGCACCAAGACCTGCAAGCAGACCAAACACCGGAACTGGGCTTGATGCGGTCTGTTCAGCGTTTCCGGTTGAGTACCGCATCATCTCGGAAATCTCCGCATCAGAGAGGTCATAGTGGTAGAACTCCTGATAGAACTTCTCGACTTCCTCTGCCAAATCATAGTCAAAGACCTCCGGATAGAAGACATTGCCAAGCCAGAGGATAGAAAGTAAGCGGTGAGAAGCCGGCGGGTTGCCCATCCATGACCACGGAGATTCAACCGGGACTTCAATTACTCTTCCTTCTTTTACTGCATCGAGGGATGCCCACATACTGCTTCTCATAATCTCCTCATAGTAGTCATGCTCAAAGAGACCGGAACCCGCGACGATGATGTAATCAGGATTCATCTGGTAGATATCCTCCATCGTGTACTGGTCGCCAAGACCGGAGCCTGCAACCGCTTCGGGTGCGATGTTATCTGCGATGCCGTCTAAGATTTCTGCATGATAGGAGCCGTGACCAAGCAGGTTTACTGCATTTCCATCAACCTTGGTGACATAGATTGCCGAGACTTTGTTGTCGCCAATCTTTTCCATGTTCTCTTCGTACAGGGAAATGATTCCGCCGAAGTACTCTGCAAGTTCTTCGCCTCTCTCTTCCTGTCCGAGCATCTTGCCTAAGGTGATGTATGAGTCAGCAACGGTGTCAAGAGTTGCCTGGGTGATGAAAACAAAGGGAACACCGGTCTTTCCCTGAATGTCATCCATCTGTTCTTTCATGTTTCCCTTCGGCTCGCCGACATCGATGATAACATCAATGCCAATCTGCTTGTCGAGAGCGATAATCTCCTCCGGGTTCATGGTGGCTTTTGAACCAAACATACTGCCGGTAATCGGTAAATCATGCAGGCGTTCTGCAAGGAAATGGCGTTCTCCCTCTTTTAAGGCACTGGAGATACTGGCGAAGTACTCTTCACCGAACGGGTAGAGAGCAATCTGTGCCAGAGAACCCGACGGGGCAACATTGGTTACTTCTGCCGGAAGCAGGACTTCGCGTCCCAGACTGTCAGTAAATACTCGCTCATCTGCTGCTGCCGCCCCGCAAATGCCGGCAAAGGCGAGTAGAAGAGTGAGGATAATCGTGAGTTTTTTCATATTATGTTATTCGCGGAGTTAACATAAATACATATGGCAAATAAGTATATTAAATTAAACAAACATGGTTTACTAAAAAAAACACCTGGAGAGGAAAGCAAAGCATGAGTGCCGGAAAGATGTAAGGGGATGTTGTCCCCTTGGTCCCCGGGTTATCGATTATTCTTCAATCAGTAATCTGATGAGATACTCTTCTACGGCTAAGCATACACAGAGCAGCCAGTAGATTGTCTGCCGGACGAGCGGTTCAGTGAGGAACGCAAGGAGTCTGTCTCTGAATTTATTCAGT
>JAFZFW010000139.1 GCA_017555685.1 Methanocorpusculum sp. | reverse complement strand
GAGCTTTCCGGCATATCATTTGAGAATGTCTCGCTTACCATCTGGCGTGACGGAAAGAAGATCGGGGCAAATACGAATGACCTGCTCATCACCCGCTTTGGTTTCTCCGGTCCGTGCGTTCTGGATGCAAGCCGGGCAATGCAGGCAGGTGATGTGCTGAAGATTTCCTTTACTGCACTTTCGCCGGAGGCATTCGATGCACTCTTAGTCGAGCGCTGCAGAACAGAGGGCGGCCGTCTGGTTTCCAATCTGCTCTACGGTTTAGGGGTTCCGGAGCGTCTCATAAAAATTCTGACTGCAGAGGCAGGCATTGCAGAAGATATGAAAGGCTCTCAGCTCTCAGCCGTGTCGCGCAAGGCACTGGTGAAGCTTGTTACTGCATATGAAGTAACAATTGCTCACCTTGGCGAGTTCTCCGTCTCGATGGCTACGGCAGGCGGCGTTTCTCTTGCAGAGGTGAACAAGAAAACCTGTGAGTCAAAACTCCATCCGGGTTTGTTCTTTGCAGGAGAGGTTCTGGATATTGACGGAGATACCGGCGGATACAATCTGCAGGCGGCATTCTCCACAGCCTACCTTGCAGCACAGCGCATGAAGATTATCTGCGCGTAACAGAGTTTTGCCTCATTGCACCCTCTTCGGCAGGGTGACGATGGGGCAAAACACGCATTCATTTAGAAAGATTTAAGTCAAATACTGTCCTATATTGTTATCGCACACTCGCCTCAGTGGCATAGGGGTATCGCGCGTCCTTGGTAAGGACGAGGTCGTGGGTTCAAATCCCACCTGAGGCTCTTGTTTTTCTGAATTTACTGTGATACTAAAACTGTATCGCGTTCTGTTTTGTTTGTCTTAAAATAGTTCCTATCCTGTTTAAAAACTGATTTGGAATTACTTCCTTCTCAGCAGACTGCCGCCGGCAAGCCCGATTACCGAGATAATCGCTCCGACAACCAACATCCCGAAATCCGGCAGATTGAACTTGCAAAAAGCAAGCATATTCGCCAGACTAAATGTAGAGTACTCGCAAAGCATGTAGAGTGCTCCAAACACAAGAGGGGAAATCCAGTTCTTCTTTCCCCAGCAATCATAGCGTCCAATCAGAAAAGAGATTGCGAGAGTAGTTACCGGAATCAGAATCCAGAGGAACAGCAGGCTGAACCCGAACGCATCCGACCCGCCGGTAAAAAGCCAGAAGAAGAGAATGGTAAATACACAGATGCCGAAATAAACTGCAACCAGAATATTCCGCAACCGTGTATGTTCAGTCAAAGTTTACTCACTGCTCCTGCCTCGCGGCATCGCACGCCATTCAGGCGTGCTCTCACTTCGCGTCATTCGCTTCGCTCATTCCGCGAAGCATTAGCCAGCATCAGTTTAATTCTGTTCTCCTGATTAATCTTCGTTGCTCCCGGGTCATAGTCGACAGCCACGATATTGGAGTTTGGATAATCGTCCTTTAATTTACGCATCATACCCTTGCCTGCCACATGGTTCGGCAGACAGCCGAACGGCTGAGTACAGACGATGTTGTTGGTTCCAGAGTGAATCAGCTCAAGCATCTCTGCGGTTAAGAGCCACCCCTCGCCCATCTTGTTTCCGCAGCCGAGATATCCTTTGACTAACTCCTGCAGTTCGGAGAAGTGAGACATTGCACGGAATGTTCCCTCTTCCTCGATTACCTCAATCATTATATTCTGACAGTGGATAACGAAGTTCTGGAAGATACCCATAGCCGCCTTCTTGAAGATGCTTCCTCCGTAGAGGTCGACATCAACAAAGCGGTTGTTTACCTTGAAGATGATAAAGTCTGTCACTCCCGGCACAACCGGCTCGGCACCTTCCTTTAACAGGAACTCCTCTAAGTTGTTGTTGCCAAGCGGAGCATACTTCACATAAATCTCGCCGACGATACCAACCCGCGGCTTCTTCTCTCCCGTGCGCTCAATCTTTGCGAAGTCTCTGACCATCTCACGCATATAGCGCTTCATTGCCCCGAATCCGAGACCTTTGTTCTCGGTGAAGAGATTGACCAGCTTGTCGGTCCACTGAACGATTAATGCATCAGTTGCACCCTTTTCTACCTCGTACGGACGGCACTGGTTTCCGATATGAACCAGCATATCTCCGTACATCATCGCAAACACACAGCGGATACCGAGTTTTAAGGAGAGCTTGAATCCCGGATTCTTTTCCATACCGTTTAAGTTCAGGGAGATAACCGGAATGTACTCAAGACCTGCCTTCTTCAGTCCCTTGCGCAGTAAGTGGATGTAGTTGGATGCACGGCATCCTCCTCCGGTCTGGGTAATCATCAAGGCTAACTTGTGCGTATCGTATCTGCCGCTTTCTGCCGCCTCGATTAACTGACCAATAGAGAGGATTGCCGGGTAGCACATATCATTGTGCACATACTTGAGGCCGGTCTCCACCACTTTCTGGGTGTTGGTCTCCAGAATCTCAATCTTGTATCCGCCTTCGAGCTCGAGGAGTTTGACCAGCATACGGAAGGTAACCGGAAGCATCTGCGGCACGACAAGCGTGTATTCTTTTGCCATCTCTTCGGTGAAGAGCAGACGTCCGGTCTCGTCATAAACAAGTTCTGCCATTTAGAATCCTCCTCTCTCGCGTGCTTCAACGGCTGCCATCAGACTTCTGATACGAATCGTGATAGCACCTAAGTTGCTGATTTCATCAATCTTAATCTGCGTGTAGATTTTATCTCCCGCTTCCAGGATTTCGCGGACCTCATCAGTCGTTACCGCATCCGTTCCGCAGCCGAAGGAGACGAGCTGCATCAACTGCATGTCCGGCTGGGTTGTCACGTAGCGGGCGGCAGCGTAGAGTCTGGAGTGGTAGGTCCACTGGTTTAAGACTTTCCGCGGCTCTTTGTCCATCAGGTAGGAGACTGCATCCTCAGTGATTAAGACAAAGCCGTAGGAGACAGCAAGCTCATCGATTCCGTGCCCGATTTCCGGATCGATGTGGTAAGGTCTGCCTGCCATGACCAGAATCTTCTTGTTGTTCTCGCGGGCATAGTCGATGTACTCTGCACCTTTCTTTCTGATTTCGTTTTTGTATGCTTCGTACTCTGCGTATGCGGCTTCTGCTGCACGGCGGGTCTCCCGCTTCGGGATGCCGAACTCGTCTTTGAAGTACTTTGCTGCTCTCTTGATGAAGTCCTTTTCGCGGTGGAGACCAAAGTACGGGTAGAGGTAGCGGACTTTCCTGAGTTCTTTGACGTTTGCCGCAAGGAGTTCAGGGTAGTAGGCAACAACCGGACAGTTGAAGTTATTGTCGCCTAAGCCTTCGTCGAAGTTGTACGGCATGCAGGGGTAGAAGATGGTGTCTACTCCTGCGTTCATTAACTCAAGCACATGTCCGTGCATGAGTTTTGCCGGATAGCAGACGGTGTCGGATGGAATCGTGTGCTGTCCGAGACGGTAGATAGCTCTGGATGATTCCGGAGATAAGACGACCTCGAATCCGAGTTTCGTGAAGAAGGTGTGCCAGAACGGCAGGTTCTCATAGGTGTTTAATCCGAACGGCAGACCAATCTTTCCTCTTGGAGCGCCTTCTACTCCATGATAGGATAAGAGTTTGTCATACTTGTAGCGGGCGAGATTCGGCAGTGCGGATTTTTCCTTTCCAAGCGGTCTGCTGCAGCGGTTTCCGGAGACGAAGCGTCTGCCGTTGTCGAAGGTGTTGACGGTTAAACTGCAGTGGTTCGTACAGAGTTTGCAGGTAATCGGCTTTGCTTTGTGGACAAAGTCTGCAAGCTGTACCTCAGATAAGATGGATGAGGAGGCAAGATTCAGGTCCTTTGCATGCAGTGCCGCACCATATGCTCCGGAGATTCCGGCGATGGTCGGGCGCGTAACGTTTCGCTTGAGTTCCTGCTCGAATGCCCGGAGCACTGCGTCGTTCTTGAACGTTCCGCCCTGCACAACGATGTGTTTTCCAAGATCATCAGCGCTTCCCGCACGGATAACTTTGTAGACTGCGTTTTTGACGATACTAATCGAGAGACCTGCAGAGATATCGGCAACGGATGCTCCGTCACGCTGAGCCTGCTTGACGGAAGAGTTCATGAAGACGGTACATCTCGAACCGAGGTTTACCGGGTGTTTGACGAAGAGACCGAGTTTGGAGAACTCTTCGATTTCATAGCCTAAAGCACGGGCAAACGTCTCGATGAATGAACCGCATCCGGAAGAGCATGCTTCGTTTAAGAAGATGCTGTCGACAGCACCGTTTCTGATTTTGAAGCATTTCATGTCCTGACCGCCGATATCGATGATGAAGTCGACGTCCGGGTTGAAGTGACGGGCTGCTCTGAAGTGTGCAACCGTCTCGACTAATCCTGCATCCAGGTTGAATGCGTTTTTAATCAGCTCTTCGCCGTATCCGGTAACAGCCGCTCCGCGAATGGTGATACGGTCTTCTGCTGCAGCATAGATTTTCTGTAACTCTTCGAAGACAATCTGTACCGGGTTTCCGCGGTTTGAACCATAGTAGGTGTAGAGGATTCCTCCCTCTTTGTCGATTACGACCAGTTTGGTGGTCGTACTGCCTGCGTCGATTCCAAGCCAGGCATCTCCTTTGTAGGTGGAAATGTCTGTCTCCGGCGGAGCGTTTGCATTGTGGCGGCGAATGAACTCCGCGTATTCTGCTTCCGACTCGAAGAGCGGAGGCATGGTGTTGGTGATTACTGCATCTGAGACGCTGTCTTTGATGCGGGCACAGATGTCTTCGTATGCCTGCGGTTCAAAGCCGTCGGTGGAGAGTGCTGCACCAAGGGCTGCAAAGCAGTCACCGTTTTCGGGGAAGATTGCGTGGTCGTCGTCGAGATTTAAGGTCTCCTTGAATCTGGCGCGAAGTCCTTTGTAGTAGTAGAGCGGTCCGCCTAAGAAGACGATGGTTTTCCCAAGGCTTCTTCCCTGCGTTAAGCCGGCAATAGTCTGGTCGACAACTGCCTGATAGATGGAGGCCGCGATATCCTCCTTTCTTCCGCCCTGATTTAAGATCGGCTGGATGTCAGTCTTGGCAAAGACTCCGCAGCGGGATGCAATCGGGTAAATCTTCTCGAAGTCGGCAGACATCGTATCGAGTTCCTGCACACTGACGTTTAAGAGCGTGGCCATCTGGTCGATGAATGCTCCGGTACCTCCGGCGCACGAACCGTTCATACGCTCTTCGAGACTGCCTTTGAAGAAGATAATCTTTGCATCCTCTCCGCCGAGCTCGATGACGGAGTCGGTCTCGGGGATGTAGGTTTCAACCGCTTTGGCTGTTGCAAAGACTTCCTGAATGAAGGGGATGTCTGCGGATTTGGAGACTCCAAGACCTGCCGAACCGGTGATTAAGAGGACGATTGTTTTTCCGGCAAGGATTGGTTTTGCCCGCTCTAATACTTCTGCGGTCTTTTCTCTGACTTTGGAGAAGTGGCGTTCGTATGAGCGGAAGAGGATTTCTCCTTTTTCATCAAGGATGATTACTTTGACGGTGGTAGAGCCAATATCGATTCCTATTCGGTAGTCGGCTTTTGAAGTATTCTGTATCGCGTCCGTCATTATTGTCTATATTATTAGGTGTGAGGGGATATAATGTTGCCCGCGGGCTTGTATTCAAAGCCGTGAACACGAATAGTTTTGTGCGGGAAAAAAGTTTAGAAGAGCGGGAGCTTCTTCTGGGAGAAGGTTGCAACCGCTAAGTAAAGTGCGATTAATGCTGGCAGTCCGTTGACGAGAACAGCGAGGATGGTGATTCCTGCACCCGCGGCGACCGGCACGATGAAGTAGCTGATTCCGTAGATGACAAACATCAGTCCCGGCAGAATGCGGGATTCGGTTCTGAGAACTGCGAAGAGTCCAAGGATGATGAAGAGGATGCCGATGATGAACTCGAAGCTGTCTCCAATAACCGAGCTTACGGCAAGGAGAGCACCTGCAAGGAGGAACATCACCGGAGTAAACCGCATCTTGGCAACGGCGAAGAGGAGGACGCCGATGAGAATCATCAGGATT
>JAFZFW010000138.1 GCA_017555685.1 Methanocorpusculum sp. | reverse complement strand
ACTGTTCCCGGTGTCCGCTTTTTTCCGCTTACCTGTGGTTGTGGGTATGGAATATTTCTGTCTGGATGCTGATTTCCGCGTAAACAGTATGGTGAAAACAGGGGTTTTGGAAGCGGGTTCATAATGTGCCAAAACGCCAGGGCACTGTTAGAGACTCTCGCTCCCGAGGGGTGTTACAAACTATAATTTGCTGTTGGGGTATATAAACCCCTGACCGCGCGGTGCGAAAGTGCCCTTAACTCATTTTGTGGTATGCTGTTTTGTTGATTTTCAGTGTTTTATTTTTCTGCAATCTCTGGGTATTGTTTCGTTTTGTTGATTTCTTTTGCCATGTGTTTTTCAAAAACGCACTTTCGCGAAATGTCTTGTGGTGGGTAAATCAATGCTGTAATACAGCTATTTTTAGTGCCGTCTTCTCCAGATATACAGCCCGACAAGTCCTGCAATAATTATTCCTGCGAGTACAAACCGCACATCGAATCCCAGTGCTGCGGATGCCGGGTCTTCGGGAACTGTTCCGTCCCAGTCATAGGAAAAGACGCGGGTATAATATGCCGCCGCCTCTTCGCTTTCTATCAGCAGGCCTGCTTCCCGGTTGTTGGTCGGGCTGTTGTAGTTCCAGTTAATGGAGGAGATGAGTACAATCCGCTCGTCAACAATTGCTCCCTTGTTGTGGAGTTTCAGGATTCCCTCCCGGTCGGTCAGGATTTTTGCATGCAGGTTTTCGAGCCCTTTGCGGTTTACGTCTGCGGCAATTTCATCATTGTCTGCTTCGGAGTCCGTGTTGTAGTACATCCCGTCAAGCTGGATTCTGACTTCTGCACCTGCTTCTGCCGCGGATACGGCTGCTGCAAGCCAGGGATTTTCGCTGTCCGGGTAATGGCTGATGTATGCCTGCTGAATGTCGATTGAAGACGCTGCGGATGCAAGCGCATCTCCTATCAGAAAACTGGTGTCCGGGGAGATGACAGGAGTTACCTTCACGTTTTCTATGGTTTTGGATTTGAAGAGTCGGATGCCTTCGCTTTCTGTACTCTCCTCCGGCAGAGGCTCACTGCCGGCTGTCCAGCAGTAGATGTCATATCCTGCAAGGTCTGCATCGAAAACTTCTCTGAAGTATGCAGCAACCCCTGCATCTTCTACGGCTGCCCCCCATCCGCGGTTTCCGTAACCGGACTCCGGGACGCCGGAATCTTTGAAGTTCTCGGAGAGGACGACGGTGGTCGTCTGATCTGCAATCAGATATTTTGTGTGCAGGTATCGGTAGCGTGCGGGAAGCTTTCCCTCGCTTTCAATGGTGAACACCTCAGCACCGTTTTTCGTCAGGTAGTTGAGCACGCCTTTTTCCTCTTTGGAGATTCCTCCGACAGGTCCTCCCTCCATGAGGATGGTTACCTCAACTCCGCGCTCTTCAGCATCGGCAAGAGACTGTGCAAGGGAAACACTGGTAAACTCATACATAGAGAGAAGGATTTCTTCCTCTGCCTCTTCGATAACGCCGGTGATGACTTCATGCGAGCAGTCAGGAGAGACAAAAAGCGTGATTTTATCTGCGGTAAATGTCTGCGGCTCGAAATCAGACTGTCCTATTTTGAAAATCCGGCTGTCCCATTCTCCGTTTGAGTACTTGTGGATTCTGCCGTTTCCGGTGCTCACATCCTCCGGCCAGGAAACGGTCTGCACAACAACGCCGTTTCTCATCAGCGTCAGACTGTCTGCGGAATTTGCCATCTGGAACTTTTTGACAGTGTTTGCATTTGCAACTGCTTTGCAGCTGTCGATGATTTCCAAATCCGGATAGGAACCGTGAATCTGGCAGTAGAGTTCTCCGCTTCGTGCAACAACAACTCTTCCGCTTTCTGTTCCGAAAGATATTGTGCCTTCTCCATCAGTAACTGTCCAGGCAGAAAGACTTCCCTCTCCTTCGAGTATGAAGTACTCGTCTCCGTCTCCTGTCGCATATCCGTCTGCGCAGAACTCGGTGATAGTGTATGCGGATGCGGGGCAGATGAGGATACAGAGGGTTACGAAAATAAGAACTGCACGGAGGAGTTTCATGATGGTCTTTTTGCGGGGAAAGAACATATAGATATGGTATGGAAGGTGTTGTGGTAAAAATCGGCGGCAGTCTGATTGATGCGGCAGAAGGGGTTCTTGCTGAACTTCGAAGCGCAGGGATTCCTGCATTAGTGATTCCGGGAGGTGGCGTTTTTGCGGATGCGGTTCGCGCTGCATCTCTGGATGATGATGCCGCACACTGGCAGGCAATCTCCTCGATGAACCGCTACGGCAGATATCTTTCCACCTTCGGGTTTCCGGTGACTGAAACACTGTCGCTGCCTGACTCTGGTGTTTCTATCCTTCTGCCGGAAAAGGTTCTTCGGACAGCCGACCCGCTGCCGCATTCCTGGGATGTCACCTCAGACTCTATCGCGCTGTGGGCAGCAGGAGAACTGCAGGTTTCTCTTCTTCTCGTCAAGTCCCGCGAAGGTGATGCGTCTGATTCTGCGCTTGTAGATGCGTATTTCTCGTCTCTTTCGGCTTCGTTGGATGTTCCGGTGCGCTTTGCAAACGGCCGCGAGAGGGGTTCTGTTACTCATCAGTTGTCTGCCATGCAAGCCACACTTTT
>JAFZFW010000137.1 GCA_017555685.1 Methanocorpusculum sp. | reverse complement strand
TGCTCCTCCAAGTGCCAGAGCAACTACAAGCTCGGCAGACTCCCAAGACGTGTTGCATGGACTGCAGCAGGCCGTAAAGCACGCGGAAAGGAGTAAGTCCTATGGAGCAGACCTTTGTAATGGTCAAGCCGGACGGAGTCCAGCGCGGACTCGTCGGTGAGATTCTCTCCCGCTTCGAGAAGAAAGGATTCAAGATTGTTGCCGCAAAGTTCGGCGTCCTTTCCGAAGCAGTTGTTGACAAGCACTACGAAGAGCACCTTGAAAAACCGTTCTACCCGGGCATGAAGGCATACATCACCAGCGGACCAGTTTTCCGCTTCGTCCTTGAAGGCGACAATGTAATCGCAACCGTCCGTAAGATGAACGGAGCAACCAACCCGGCAGAGGCAGCACCAGGAACCGTTCGCGGTGACTACGCCCTCTCCATTGGAAAGAATGTAATCCACGCAAGCGACGCACCAGAAAGTGCAGCACGCGAGATTGCAATCCACTTCGAAGAGACCGAACTCGTCGCATACGCAAAGATTGACGAGGGACAGCTCTACGAGTAAATCCAATACCCAATTTTTTCTTTTCTTCTGAACTGTAACACTGCTTAGAGGACAGTCTCCAAAGCAACACAGCCTGCATATTTATAATCCTGCAAACCCAAAATTATAACACTATCCTTTTCATGGGAGAGATGTAAACTATGGCAGGAAAGAAAGTTATCATTACCGGTGTTCCGGGTGTTGGAAAGACTACCGTCATCAACTCTGCATACGAGAAAATAACCGCAGAAGGTGTTGCATACCAGAACCTGAACTTCGGAAGCTTCATGTTCGAGGTAGCACAGGCAGAAGGTCTTGTCTCTGACAGAGACCAGATGAGAAAGCTTGACCGTGTCCAGCAGAAGCGCCTCCAGAAGCTTGCAGCAGAGAAGATTGCAGCAATCGACGGAAACGTCATCGTTGACACCCACGCATCCGTCAAGACCCCGAACGGATACTTAGCAGGTCTTCCGGAATGGGTTATCTCCGCACTTATGCCGGACACCATTGTCCTTGTCGAGACCGACAACGACCAGATTCTCGTCCGCAGACTTTCCGACGAGTCCCGTGTCCGTGATGTCGAAGGCTCCCGCTCCATCGCTGAACACCAGGAGATGAACCGCGCATTCGCAGCAGCATACTCCATGCTCACCGGATGTACCGTCAAGATTATCACCAACGCAGACTTCCTTGTAGACAAAGCAGTTGACGAGCTTGTTGCTGTCCTGAGGTAATTCTGTATGAAACTCTCCGAGTTCGGCGATAAATACGGAATGTTCATCGCTCTTGCAGCGATGTTCGGCATTATGCTCCTCTACCAGTGGGAGTGGGCACGCCAGACCATCGCCGGAATTGTTGATATCGTAATCGGCCCGTTTGTCGCGATGGGATTACCGTTCTTCGCCCTTATCCTGATTCTGGCAACGATTACCGGTTTCTACTCTTCGTTAATCCAGAAGTACACCATCGACTACGAGAAGATGGCAGAGGTTCAGGATAAGATGAAGGAGTTCAACGTAAAGTTCCGCGAAGCACAGATGTCCGGCGATGAGCGTCTGATTAAGAAGATGCAGGCACGTCAGCAGGCTATGATGGCTGAACAGATGCAGATGACTCAGCAGCAGTTCAAGCCGATGATTTACATCTTAATCGTCACTATCCCAATCTTCTTCTGGATTTATGAGAATATTCGGACGATGCCGATGGCAGGCGAAGTGACTGCAGCGATCGCTGACTTATCCAATGCGATTGTGATTCCATTCGCCGGACTTTCCTCTTACTTCGACATTTATCTCTGGGTCTTCCCGTTCTGGCTTCTCTGGTATATGCTCTGCTCTCTGTGTATGACACAGATTATCCGCAAGGCATTAAACATCGGAGGAATGTAAGTGAGAATTACGATTAGCGGATCACCCGGGTCTGGAACGACCACTCTCGGAAAAGCACTTGCCGAGAAGTACGGACTCCGCTATGTCTCTGCCGGCGAGTTCTTCAGAGCATGTGCAAAAGAGCGCGGACTTGATTTAGCTGCGTTCGGTGAGCTTGCAAAGAAAGACCCGGCAATCGACAAGGAAGTCGATGAGCGTCAGAAGGAGTTTGCCAAAACAAACGACAACATCATCTTAGAAGGCCGTCTTGCCGGATGGATGGTCGAAGAGGCAGACTTAAAAATTCTTCTCTGGGCATCGCAGAGATGCCGTTCTGCCCGTATCGCAGAGCGTGAGGATCTGACGCCGGAGAAATCCTACGAATTAACTGTTGAGCGCGAGAAGTGTGAAGCAGACCGGTATATGGCATATTACAATATTGACATCGCCGATGAGACTCTGTATCATCTCGTTCTCAACTCCGAGCGGTTCAACCAGGAGCAGGTGCTGGCTCTTGCATCTGCAGCGGTTGACGCTCTTTAACTTTTTTTCAGAACTACTGACAACGTAATGCGATAGCATGCATTGCAGTGATTAACAATCCAAAAGATTGGACAAAAAAAGAGATTATTTAATCGAACAGGCAGCCCCGCACGGTTCTTCTTCCGGATCGACCACACGGTATGCATTTGCCAGAACCGATGCGTTTGCCAGAAGTCCGGCAATTAAAACTGTCTCCAGGATCTCCTCTTTGGATGCACCCATCCGTTTTGCCGCCTGCATGTGATACTCGGTACAGTGGTCACAGCGAAGCGCAGAACCGACTGCGAGGCTGATTAACTCAACCGTCTTTGCCGGAAGGCATCCGCCTTCTCCGATTGCATTTTTGTAGAGCAGATGAGCAATAAGGGCTTCAGGCATGTCCTCGAGTTTCTTGTAGATGAGCGGGGCAGAACCGAACTCACCTTCAACATTCCGGATAAGCTCGTCTGCAGTTGCCTGAGCTCCTTTCTCCTCGACAGACCGGATAACCTCTTCAAACTTTGTTGTCATCCTTACACCACAATGTTTGTTTCCGAAAGCGGGCGGATGCGGATTAACACATAGTCGCGCATGCGGGAAGGCAGAACATCACAAACGTCACCGACAGTGATACCATCTTCGATTACAAGACCTCTGATACGGTCTGCATACTCCGGATATGACAGCTTCAGACGCAGTCCGTTTAACTGAACTGCAACCGGTGCCGGAGCTAAGATGTCTTCAATCTCCGGAATCTCCTGCTGCAGAAGCATCTGCAGACGTGCCGGGGAGATGGAAAGCGGATCCTGTGCAAGTTCTTTTCTGCGCTCGGAGACAACACGCTCAACCTCTTCGATGACTGCATCAAGGCGGGCGATATCTGCTTCAGTCTGTGTCCGGTGCATGAAGCGGCCTAAGTTTCCAACATATCCGGCGACCGGAGGTACGGTCTGCTTTTCCAGAACCTCGCGGGACGGGCCGCCAGTTAAGATAATCGGGATATTGATTCCGCGGCGGAACTTATCGAACTTCTGCTCAATGCAGGATGCGAAGTTTCCAAGAATAAAGACTGCCACATCATGCTCGTTGATTAAGTCGCGCTCCTCATCATTCATCTGTGAGATACGCTTTCCAAATCCGCGTGCCATACCAAGCATGTTCGACTTCGAACCGTGTGCACGCAGGTACTCTGCAACATCACAGGCAGAGTGGGGCAGGTGGTGGATTTCCAGACTCGGGATAACCACAGCAATCTCTGTTCCGACAAGCGGAGATTCGGAGACTTCACCTGCAAGCGGGCGGGAGAAGACCTTGAGTCTTTCGATGTCTTCAGATGGCATTAAAATCTGCAGGATGACTTCGTTTGCGATGTTGTGCCTCTGGACGATGTAGCCGCCTAAATCCTCGATGTAGTCGATAACCTCATCAAGCTGGTAGACACCGCCTTTGTAGGTAATCGGAACTAAACTCATTTCAGCTCAGCCTCCATCTTTGCAAAGCATTCTGCAATAATTTCATCTGCAACCTTCTCCGGGAGGGTGTTCTCGGATGCTGCATAGGAGAACCGGTTCTTTCCGTAGTTTTCACGGCGAACCTTGAATCCTTCCGGTGCAATAACCTGGATTGCGTAAATCAGGTCTTTGAAGAGGGATTCAGACGGATCAATAACAACCCAGTCCTTGAGGTCTTCCGGGATATCCACATTGCTGATGATAACCGTAAACCGATCCGGCTGGTCGACGTTGTCGTGACCTAACCGTTTCCAGAGCATGGAAAGCATTGGTGCAAGATACGTCTCGCTTCCAACAGCGATTGTTGCCGTGTTGTCCTGAATTAAGACATTACCAACGTCAGAAACGCGGATGGCAGAGCGCGGAGGACGGATGATACCTGCTGCTGCAAACAGCGGATACTTCGGGTCGATATAGATGTGAAGACCGGCTACGATGGAAAGCAGGTTGTGATCCTGCAGAACCGAACGCGCAATATGCGTGTAGTTTTCTCCGCCGTCTTCGGTTGAATCGACCTTGAAGTACTCCAGACCTGCCATTTATGCCTCCTTCTTCTCCGCCCGCTTCTTCTCGACAAAGCCGGATGCGATAAGTGCTGCTCCGACTGCACCGATGTACTGCGAGTGGTGCGGGACGACAACTTCGGTCTTGAGCATTCTTCCCATAGCACGGACAAGACCCTGAATGAGAGACGAACCGCCGACCATGATGACCGGCTCTTTGATATCGACTTCCTGCAGCTGCTGTTCATAGACCTGCTGGGCTACGCTGTGACACGATGCGGCAGCAACGTCTTCCGGCTTGTATCCGGCTGCGAGTGCATTGACTAAGGACTGAGTACCAAAGACGATACAGTAACTGTTCATTGGAACATCCTCGCCGCCTGCACTCTTCATGGAAAGAGCACCGAGCTCGGTGATGTCAACACCAAGTCTCTTGGATGTCATCTCAAGGAAACGTCCGGATGCACCGGCACAGATACCACCCATGGTAAACGAGCCCGGGATACCGTCGTTGACACTGATTGCCTTGTTATCCATACCACCGATATCGATAACAGTTGCAAATCCTTTCTGAGCGTTTGCGAGGTAGACTGCACCTTTCGAGTTGACGGTCAGTTCTTCCTGCACGAGGTCGGCGTTTAAGTGCTTGCCGATTAAGAAACGACCGTATCCGGTAGTTCCAATTGCCTCGATGTCAGACATCTTCAGACCGGACTCGGCAAGAGCTTCAGCGATTACATCGTCTGCACTCTTTAAGACCTCGGTTGTCGGCTTCCATCCGGTTCCGACAATCTCATTGTCCTTCATGATAACACACTTGGTAGTTGAAGAACCGGAGTCGACACCCATGGTGATACCGACCTGAACTTCACGTGCCATCAGTTCGCGGCGTTTTGCGATTGTGGAGAGTGCTTCCAGTCTGGTCAGAAGAGTTGAAGAACTGGTTCTCTCGTTAAACGAGTAGGAGACGACCGGAATCTTGGAGTTTTCCACAATGTAGCGGCGAAGCTCGTTTCTGACGATGGCTGCCTCTGCACAGCGGAAACAGCTGGCAATAAAGATACCGTCTGCTTCAATTCTGCCTTCAACAATTGCCTTTGCGCGGGCGATTGCGAGTTTTAAGTCAGGACTCTTTACCGGAAGACCGAACTCTTTGTATGCAGTCTTGACATCCTTTAAGGCAACATCCGGGTAGAACATCTGGGCGCCGACGGTAGCAGCTGCCGAGGTGATTTCATTCTGGATACCGCTGTACTCAGCTCCACAGGTAATCTGGGCAATACGAACTGGTCTGTCGCTCATGCTGTTTCCTCCTTTTTCAGGTCATCTAAGAACTTCTTAATCTGGGCAACGAAGGTCACTCCTTCCTCGCGGCTTGCCGGATAGCGGAGTTCAAGGCGCGGAATATCCTTTTCTCTGAGCATGAAGCATAAGAGTTCGTTGGTTCTGGCACAACCCATACATCCGAAGGAAAGCTCCGGCTCATCAATGATAATTGCTGCCTCTGCCTCTTCGACCAGCGGACCATAGAGAGACATTCTGCCGCGGATACCGGACGGGACTTCAACGGCCGCCCATTTCAGACCCTTTTGCGGGTCTTCTGCAGTCATCTGCAGCGGCGGGGAGTCAAATCCCGGCGTCTGAATGTGTTCGCGAATCGAGACAGCAGAACCAAGCGGCGTATGTCCGTATCGTGCCACAAGGTCAGAAAGCATCAGGCTTGTTGCCGGATAGATGAATACTTTTACCATGATTAGTCCTCCATAAAGAGTTGTTCTACGATATCTGCGTCAAGCGGCTCTTCAGTCGGAAGAGGAGTGCCTGCGGCTTTTTCTAATTCTTCTGCGGTCATTTTGTCGACCGCTTCGAGACCATAGGAGATGTAGCGGGCCATCTTCATCTCGAACTCGTGGCCGAGATAGCCCGGACGTGCTCCGCCTAAATCCGCACGGCAGCGTCTGGCATCTCCCGGCGGGAATCCGCGGTCTTTGACAAAGATCCGGTATGGGTCGAGTTTACGTAAGTGTGCAACGATTCTTTCGACATCCTCAGGACTTCCGGTAATCTGACAGCCGAAACAGGTCTCTTTTACCATCACACCCTGTGCAACCTCGTATGCTGCAGTTGCGATATCCTGCGGGGTTGTGTCCGGAGAGTCAACAAACACATATTTGGTGACAGTGCCCACGTACTCCGGGATGTACGGCTTCATTCCTTCACCTCGCGGATGTACACCAGGTTTCCTTCCTTCATCTTTTCAAGCTTGTCCATATCAAGAATGGTTCCTACAATGTTCGTTCCGCTAAACGGTTCACCGGTCGGACCAAACTCATCGTTTTTGACGACACGCACACCGGCCATACCCTGAGCCGGACGGGAGTCGTTGGTTAAGGCAAGAGCGTTTGTTGCCGGCGCCTCCTTCGGGCAGTTCTCCGGAATGATATTGACGCCTTTTGCAAAGTCCGGTTTGAAGAGATACATCTCATCATCCACATTGAAGAGGAACGGCATCGTTCCAACCGGATACCGCTTCAGTCCGGTTACTCTGCGGTATAAATCAACCGTGCGCGGGGCGTTTTCATAATCCAGACGGATGTCAATGATGTCATCTAAGGAAACCGTGTACAGAGATACTTTGCCTTCCTTTAAGACCTCAAGCGTATAGGACGGTTTCTGGTCAATAACGATTCTTCCTTCCACATCACGGTTGTCTGCCATTACGCGAAGCCCGCGGGACTTTGCTTCAGCTACGGCATCCTTTAAGAGCATGCCGCGCAGGTCTAACAGCGGCGGAATGACTTCGACTGCCAGCTTCTGCTTTGGTGCGGCAAACTTTGCAAGCTCAATACCATTGGTAACATTACCAACACGGGTATGGGATTTGTTGCTCTGCACATCAGAGGTATAGATATAGATTGCACCGGAACCCTTTCCAGCCGTTCTTGCGGTTACCACTCCTTCTCGTCTCGGCTTCTGGAGTTCCTGGGGCACATACAGTTTTCCTTCTGCATGGTCTCTGATGTACGTTGAAGCAGACCGGTCGATGTCAAAGGTTCTCTCCCGCATACGGAAGAGCATGTGATCGACGGATTCTGCTGCATGGGTGGAGATTTCCTCGTGATTTTCCGTGTATCCTTCTGCAGTGATTACGAGGGAAGAGAAAATCTGCATGCCGTCTTCGACTTCACAGGAGAGGTCGGTTACAGCTTCGGCATCACTTGCATCAACGCTGGAGAAGACCTGTTCAATCTTTACGATGCGGTCACCGTTTCTCCAGCGGTTCATAATGCCAAGACCGAAGATGACTTTTCCAATAACTCCTCCGTCTTTTGCGGCACCATGATCTGCTTTGTGCTCGGTTCTGCAGAACATCAGATATGCGGTTTTTGCATCATATCCTCCGCATCCAAGACAGACGTCTCCTCTTCTGTAGCGGTGTTCTTCTACTGCCGGCACGAAATCTGCTGCAAACGGTCCAAACGCTGCAGCGTTTTTGTCTTCGAAGTGAACACGGAGATGCTCGGTGTCCTCTTCGGCAATCGGGAAGGAGACTCCTTTTGCAACCTCGATTACAATATCTCCGGCAGTTGTTTTCAGCCGCAGATGGGAGGTTTTCTCCTTCGAGACACTGCCCGGCTTTAACAGAACCACACTTGCCCCTGCCGGATGATCCGGCAGCAGGGAAGAAAGCGTTGTTCCGCTTGGAACCGTTCTGGCCTCACCGTTTACGATGATACGGATATCTGTCATGAGTTACATCTCAAACATTTCTTCAGTGGAAGTGTGGAGCGCGTTTTCATCCTGCTCCCCTTCCGGAGCGCCGCCGGCTAACGTTGCTTTCTTTGCAACACCGGATTCTACTCTCTGGCGCTCGGCAGTCACTGCCTCTTTCATGATGATAAGTTCAGCCTCGGAAAGCTCGGCTAAGACTTTGTCGGTTTCACCAATGGCAACGATTTCTCCGTTTCTCATGAACATACAGCGGTCGCAGACATCGCGGACGAACTCCATATCGTGGGAGACGATGATGAAGGTTTCATCCATCTCTTCGCGGGCATGCATGATGGAGTGCTTGACGTCAACCTTGGTGATCGGATCCATAGTTCCTGTTGGCTCGTCAAGGAGAATAATACGCGGTTCGCGGATTAAGACCTGTGCTAAGGCGACACGGTGCTTTTCTCCTTCAGAGAGACTGCCCGGGTAACGGTTTAAGACATCCTTTGCCTTCTTGTCGGTAAAGCCTGCCATCTTTAAGGTAATCATTGCCTTACGGGTTGCAAGCTCTTTGGGGAACTCGAGACCGATTGCATCGGTTAAGTTGTCGATGACGGTTCTGTGCGTGTAGAGGTCGTACTCCTGGTGAAGCAGGCTGATATACTGCTTTGCACGTCCTCTGAACAGAAATCCCGGTTTTTTCATGTCAATCCATTCGTCACCGACACGAACAGTCAGGTTTCCTTTGGTCGGCTCATAGATGCCGGCAATCATCTTGGAAAGGGTAGTCTTTCCTCCGCCGGAGACACCGATGATACCAAAGATTTCACGCTCGTTGATTTCGAAGGATACGTTGTTTACTGCGTTGATGACTCCGCGGTCGACTGCAACGAACTTCTTTAAGAGATTCTCAGCCTTGATAATCGGCTGACCGACTTCCAGAGTGGTGTAATCTGCGTCGTCGTGGTAGTCCTTCATGAACTCGGCAACGATTTCATCCGGCATGCCGATCTTCGTGATTCTGCCGTCATCTAAGAGGACAGCACGGTCACAGGCTTCTTCTAAGACCTGCGAGAAGTGGGAAGTGATAATCATTCCCATGCCCTGCTTGTGGGCAGCCTGCTTTAAAAGATCGTGGACGATGTTTGCCGTCTTCGGGTCAAGTGTTCCGGTCGGTTCATCTGCACAGAGGAAGAGCGGTTCACGGGCGAGCTGACGTGCTAAGACGACACGCTGCTTTTCTCCGCCGGATAAGTCACGGGCAACGTGAGTCATGCGGTGGTTTAAGCGGACTTCTTCGAGGAGGTCGACAGCTCTGTCGATTGCTTTTTCCGACGGGTATTTGATGTCATCTAATGCACGCAGAACATTTTCGATTACGCGGTCATCTCCGTAGAGCGCGAAGGTACGCTGGAACATGAGAGAGGTTCTGCGCATAATCTCGGTCTTGAGCTTCTCGTTTTCCGGATTCCAGAAGTCAACGTCAAGTGCTTCAAGAGTCTCACCGCAGACAGGACACGGAGTTCCTGCTTTGCTCTGGAACTCGATTTTTCCACACTTTGCACAGCGGGAGATGTGGTAGATAATCTGTCCGGAGGTCGGAGCAGTGTCAATTCCACGGATTAAGTGGATAAGAACAGTTTTTCCGCATCCGCTTCTTCCGATAACACCCACAATTTCTCCTTCGGAGATTTCGAGGTTGATGTTATCCAGGACACGAATCATTGTCTGATTTTCATCAGTTGCTACCCCGGATTCCGGGAAATCCATACAGAGGTCTTTTATTGTAATGAATGGAGTGGCAGCCATTTTTACATTCCTTTGATAATACTATAGATATTGGTTGGCGGCTGTTATTAGGGTTGTCTTAAATCCCTGACCCTACACAGTGTGCAGGCAGATTTGCCGTGAAATAGAGCATGTTTCACGAGAATAGATGAGATGAATTAAAGAAAAAAGCTGTAAGCTAATAACACATAAATCCCGACAGTATAATGCCGCGGCTCTCAGAGCCGGACACTCCGCAGATGCGGATTGCGTGCGGGTAAAAAATGTATTGTGTTGGTGATGAGTATTTATCTGCGGCGCTGGCTGGTGTTGATCTTGCGGGTGATGTTGCCTGCGACGCGGTTTCTGATGGTCTTGCTCTGGATGGTGGTGACTTCAGAAACAACCTTCTTGTTGTCGTCGAAGTTTCCGTTGAAGGATTCTCTGTGCTGTTCTAAAAGGGCCTCGCCCATGGTCTTGATATAGCTTGGTTTAATTCCCATGATATATGCCTCAAATGCTCTATAATGTTAGTCGTTCCGATATGATAAGGATTCTGTTTGCCACATCATCCGGAGTCTCTCCGAAAATGTAGATGCAGCCCCCGTACGTCGGCTCATTTTCTGCGCAAATGGCAGCCGGAACTCCTTCTTTACAGAGGAACGCAACTCCCCATTCCATCGTTGAAATGCCTTTTGGGAACTTTTCCGCGTCGTATTCCTCCACATCCTGCAACACTTCGCGAGCTGTTTCAGCGATATCTTCATTCAGTCTGATGCATCCGACAGCACGCATAGACGGAGTAAAGCGGCGCGCGGTAAGAATCACACGGACAACCGGCTCATCAATGCCGAATCCAACACTTCCCTCACGGGCAACCGCGACTTTTTTCTGGTCGAGCGCATCCTCTTGTGCGTATGCAAGACTGATGCCCCCTTTTGGGATAATGTAGCGGTTTGCATTTTCAAGTTTTCCTGACGCCTTCTGAATCGCACGGAGAACGGCAGACTGCTGTTGTGCGGTCATTTATGATAACCCCAGTTCATCTTTGATTGCGGTAATCTCTTCGATGGCAATCTCATACATCCGCTCACGCGGAAGAAGAGCGTCAGACATCGCGATTCTGTTCCGGTCGCATCCGGCGGCAAATGATGCGGCTTTGTATTTTTTCGTAACCGTCTTTGGCGTAACCTCAGTGATTTTTCCGCCCTTTACATATGCGCAGGCGATTACCAGTCCTGATACACTGTCTGCAGTCTGGAGACAGATTTCCACTGTGTCTGTATATTCTCCATCGAAGAGCATGTGGTTGTGACGGCGGATTGGAAGCGCAATCTCATCCCCGATTCCGGCAGCCTTCAAAATCTCATAGCCGACTTCCCCGTGCTTTTCCATATCCTCATTAATCTCCTGGAAGTCAATATCGTGGAGAATACCAATCAGCTCATAAAGCTTAGCATCTTCTCCTAACTCCTTTGCAAGTCCCTTCATGACTGCAGCTGTTGCAAGACAGTGCCCCAGAAGAGACTCGGTTGTCACGTGCTCTTTTAAGAGTGCGAGTGCCTCAATTCTATCCATGATTATGTATGAGTCTCCAAAAGTGATAAAAGCCCGCACGATAAATATAATCCCACATGAGAAAAGACTGGATACTTGATATTGCAATCGGCATATCGGCAATCTTCATCTTTGCTGTAATGCTGCTCTTCCTCCCGACAGTACTTCCTGCCGCATTCGGCTATGTTGCGGCATTCTTAATCTTCGTCTTATACCTGACTCTGATGGGACTGTTCGTCGTCAAGAAATTTGTCGGCGAGACTCCGCAGAAGAAGGTAAAGAACTAATCCCAATACTTTTTTTCCCGGCATCAGCAACGCCGGAGTATTTTGCCCGCAACCATTAGAAATTTTCTTTCCGTTTGCTCTGCTGGTTATCATCAGAATCCTGATAACCTCATAACCATGGTTAAACCCTAAGAAAACCAATACTACTGTATGGTAAAAGTAGCAGCATTCGGTATGGGCCGCATTGGAGGAGAAGCAGCCTACATCTCCGCCGTCAACGGATTTGCCGACGAGCTTGTATTATACGATATTATGCCGGAGTTCCTGCATGCACAAAAACTCGATATCATGCATGCAAAAGACATCCCGGTGTCCACCCGCATTGAAGACATGAAGGATGCAGACTACTGCATCTTCTCTGCCGGATACTCGCGCTCGCCAAATGTCAAAACCCGTGCTGACTTATTCGACAAGAACCTTCCAATCGCCCGCGAGGCAGCAGAGCTCCTCAAAGGATTCTCCGGAAAGCTGATTGTTATCACCAACCCGATGGATGTATTCACCTGGTACTTCGCCAAACACTCAGGTCTTGACGAAGGACAGGTTGTCGGATTCGGCGGACTCTTAGACAGCCGCAGATTCACTGTTGCCCTCAACTCTATGGGCATTCAGGAAGAGGGAATGGTCTTAGGTGAGCACGGAGAAAATCAGGTCCCGATCTTCTCGAAACTCTCGGTCGATGTCCCCGAAGCAGTCCGTGAAGAGGTTCTCTTAGGTCTTCGCGGCTCTTCCATGCCGGTCATCAAAGGAAAGGGCGGAACCGTTTTCGGTCCTGCATACCACATCGTATCCATGATGCAGAAGATCGAAAAAGGCGAGGAGTTCATCTGCTCACTTCCGGCAAACGGTGCATACGGCATCGAGGGATGCTCGATTGGTCTTCCGGCAAAAGTCACCAGAGACGGAGCAAAGATTAACGAGAACCTCAAACTCGATGACTGGGAGTCTGCAAAACTCAACGCCGCAGCAGAGTTCCTTTCCGGACTTTGCCGGAGAGTCTAAATGGAAATCGCCATCAATCAGGCGGAATACTCAAACACTCCGGCAGGACCGGTTGTCCACATCTTCGGCCGCGAAGCAGACGGAACAGCGCACGAAGTACAGGTAACCGGTTTTCGCCCCTACTTCTGGGTAAAAGCAAGCGAAGCGCATCGCCCGCACCCGAAAAACCTGGAAGTAACCGAAGACAAAGCGTT
>JAFZFW010000136.1 GCA_017555685.1 Methanocorpusculum sp. | reverse complement strand
AGTCGTGGACTTACCGTGGTCAATGTGACCGATAACGGCAAGGTTCATGTGTGGCTTTTCTGCTGCCATAGTAATGTTTCTCCACTTTGACTCATTGAAGGGGTACGGATACTTCCGCATTGCCAGCTTCAACACGAGTGTATATTAGTGAGACTTAGGATGTTATAAAGGTATCTCAGGTTCTGCCTGAGGCTGCAGGGTGAAAAAAAGAAAGAGAGGGTTGGTATTTTCAGAGTTCCAGAGATTTGATGACGTTAATCGTCTCAATTGCGCTGACTGCGGCTTCGAATCCTTTGTTTCCTACTTTGGATCCCGCGCGCTCGATTGCCTGCTCCAAGTTGTCGCAGGTTAAGACGCCGAACATAATCGGAACGCCGGTTTTTAAGGAAACGGCGGCAATTCCTTTGGTTACTTCGTTTGCAACGTACTCGTAGTGGTCGGTAGATCCGCGGATGACTGCGCCAAGGCAGAGGACTGCGTCATACTTTCCGGACTGTGCCATTTTGGATGCGACAAGCGGGATTTCGAATGCTCCCGGGACCCATGCGAGGTCGACGTTTTCTTCTTTTACGTCATGGCGTCTGAGGGCGTCGTCTGCTCCTCCGATGAGTTTGGATACGATGAATTCGTTGAAGCGGCTTGCGACGATTCCGATTCTGATGTCTCCAGCGACTAATTTTCCTTCATAAATGTTCATGTCTGTTTTCTCCTGTTATGCGGTGTCGTGTGTTCTGCGGTATTCCTGGATTGCGGCGATGGTGGTAAAGACTAAGCCCATCTTTTTGGCGAGCTCGATGAGTTCAGGGGTTCTCATCATGTCTCCGCTGTCTGCCATGATTTCACAGCAGAGTCCGGCAGGCTTTAAGCCGGCGATTTTTAAGAGGTCGACGGTGGCTTCGGTGTGTCCGTCACGCTCGAGGACGCCTCCTGCTTTGGCACGAAGCGGGAACATGTGTCCCGGGCGTCTGAAGTCGTCGGGGACGGAGGTGTCGGAGACGACGTTTCTTGCGGTGATTCCGCGCTCGATGGCAGAGATTCCGGTTCTGGTGTCTTTGTGGTCGATGGAGACGGTGAATGCTGTCTCGTGGTTGTCGGTGTTTTTGGCGACCATCGGCGGGAGGTCGAGGCGGTCGGCGATTTCTGCTGCCATTGGCATGCAGATTAATCCTTTTCCGATGCTTGCCATGATGTTGACGTTTTCGGTGGTGGCGAATTCTGCTGCGCAGATGAAGTCTCCTTCGTTTTCACGGGATTCGTCGTCGGTAACAATAATGAGCTCTCCGCGGCGCAGTGCTTCTGCGGCTTCTTCTACGGTGTTGAACTGGAACATTTAAAATCCTCTCTCTCGTAAGTATTCTTCAGTTATTCTGCTCGGTGCGGGCGTTTTTGTCTCTGTTCTGCCGATGAATTTTGCGACATATTTGCCGATGACATCGGTTTCGATGTTGACGAGGTCTCCGCGTTTTCTGGATAGGAGGGTTGTTTCCTTTCCGGTGTGGGGGATGACAGAGACGGTGAAGCTGTTGTTTTCAACGGATGCAACGGTTAAGCTGATGCCGTCTATGGCGACTGAGCCTTTTTCGATTATGCCTTCCATCTGTTCTGCTGAGCAGGTGAAGCGGATGATTACTGCGTTGTCATCTTTTCTGATGTCGGAGACGACTGCAGTTCCGTCGATGTGGCCGGTAACGATGTGGCCGCCGAATCTTCCGGCGGCAGACATTGCCCGCTCAAGGTTTACCGGGGAGCCGGTTGACAGGAGACTGAGTGAGGTGCGGTCGATGGTTTCCGGGGTTGCGTCGGTGGAAAAGACGTTTCCGCTGAATTCGGTGACGGTTAGGCAGATGCCGTTTACGGCGATGCTGTCTCCGAGTTTGATGTCGGAGAAGATTTCTTTGCCCTGGATTTTGAGGGTTGCAGATCTCGATCCGCGGCGGATGGAGACGATGCTGCCGACTTCTTCGACGATGCCGGTGAACATGTTATGCTCTGCCTCCACTCAGTTTTGTCATAGTAACTTATTCGTGGTGTGTGTATTAATAGATTCGTATTTGAGTATGTACTAAGATGTGGATTGATGAGTTCTCTTTGGGTGTGCCCGGGACTCAAAGACGTTCAAAATAAAGCAGAAAAAAATTAGAACAGCCCGGTAAACGGACTGATAATAAAGTGCCAGAGATTCGTAAATCCGGTTACCAGAATATTCGTCATCATCTCCAGGTCAACCCCGAACACCGGGCCGAAGAACAGGAAGAAACTCACCGTCGCAATCGATGCTCCAATATTTGACGCGGCAGCCACCAGCAGAATATGGAACAGCGGCACAGACAGCATCTCAGAGACACTTTCCGCACTGCCGATTCTCTTGAAATCCTTTGCAGTCGGCGGACGCATTTTTGCCTCAACGATGGCCGCAAACCATCCGCAGGCAAGGAACGGATTCAACGACGTCATCCACGCAAGAACCGCAGACACTGCTGCCGAGAGCGGGTGTCCGCGGACAAGAAGCGTTGCAGCTCCAGCAAGGATTCCGTGCAGAACCACCCAGAAGACAATCGCCCAGATAAGCAGGTCCGTTGCTCCGGAGAATCCAATCGCGAGCGCGATTACGGCAAACATCACCAGGAAGACAACGCCCAGAATCTTTCCCCACGGATACTTCTTTGGCAGTGTTGTCAGCTCCTTCATCGAAGGAAGCGTCTCAGGATGCTCACGGAAGCGTGTAATGCCCGGGACATGTCCTGCACCGCAGACAACAACCGCCCGTTCGAAGTGACTGTGTTCGAGCGCAACAACCCCGTGTGCAAGGTAGGCATCACGCTCATCGATTAATGCATGTGCACCCGACGGCGAGAACTGATGGAACTCTTCGAGTGCCGCATCAATCATATCCTGATTCGTCAGCGAGTCGACGGTTACTGCATCCAGAGAGTCCGTCTCATCATCCTTCCCGGAAACCGAGCGGAGAAGCACCCAGATGAGTTTTATCTTCTCGAAAAACTTCATGCCGCCCCAGAAGCGGGCTAACGTGATATTGATGTCACGGTCAATCAGCATCAGCTTAATGCCGCGCTCTTCTGCAAGACGGATGGCTTCCTTCATCTCCGCTCCAGGCTCAACCCCTACATTGAATCCTATTTTTCGCTGGACGTAGGATAAAAGCCACTGGACAATCATCACCATGAAGTTGCCGGATAAGATACTCTTTACTTCCGGCGCCTTTGCCTCCGTCTCCTCACGGACGATGCCCTCCCTGGCATCCTCCTCCTCCCGCATCTGTTTTTTGAGTGTGGCAAACCGCCCCTGGTCGAGCTCTATGGCGATAACATCCGGGTTCACCAAATCCACGGTTTCCCGAACCTCATCCACACTTTTCTGTGAAACATGGGCAGTGCCCACAATGTGTATTTCTGTCATATATTATTTCCAGAGGTGCACACCTCTGCTGTCGATAATTACTGTTGAACCTGAGGCAATACTATGTTTTTGATACTGCGTCTCACTTTCCTGAAACTCTGCATCCTCTGCATCACGGCGGCAGAGTAAAGCATCAGCAGTCTCTTCCGCATCCACAGAGCGGCTGCAGCCGACCGCCGGACACTCGGAGATAATCAGCTCCTCGCCGTCGAGCATGAACGGATAGGTGCGGCAGATATGCGGGCGGGAGGCGTAGATGCTGCAGCGGTTTTCTTTGAGGAACATGCAGTTCCCGTCAGCTCCGCGCCGAAGAACCCATCCGAAGGTGATTTTCGTGCCGTCCGGGTACTCCATCCAGTCTGGGTAGGGTTCGGCGATATCCGCAAACGCCAGTCCGGTCGCCTGCATCAGTACTTCGACCTCATCCGGGGTGACCATGACCTCGTTGTCCGCTCCCGAACAGCACGCTCCGCAGCACCGGCAGGCAAACTTTGCCGCCTGCACCTGTTCGATGAGTTCTGTTCTCCCGCTCATTGGTATCGGTCGGCGTGCTCGCGAATCGAGGTGCGGATTTCTTCTGGGGTAAATCCGAGGACGCCGGCAAGAAACATTGCACCTCCTGCTCCGGATCCTTCCTTGAGTTCGCCTTCAGCATAGCGGGCGAATCCGGCATGGCCGATTGATTCGAATCCGGGGTCGACGTAATAGATATCTGCTCCGATTGCTGCGGCGGTCTCTTTGAAGGATGCGGTCGGGTCATTGTACACATATACAGTTGTTACCACATCCGGCACTGTGTTGCCGAGCGCCTGAATGAGTGCGGCCGCGGCCAGCATCTGGGTGCCGCCTGCAAGGAACAGTTTTCCGCGGAATCCTTCGGCAATTCCTGCCGCGACAGGAATCATCGGGTCGCCGACTTTTGAAACAATCTCTAAGGGGTCGGTGATGCCTTCCTCGCGGATTCGGGCAACAGCTGCCTCTGCGAAGGACTCCTTGAGGCTTACCGGGTTTTCCTTCAGACAGCTGCTGACCATTGCCCGATAGCCGAGGGCACGGAGCACGCAAAGCGCGGTTGTCGTCCCGCCCGGCAGACACTCGCCTAAGACCAGCATGTCATGGCTCTGGGATAAGAACTCACCGACTTTGCGTCCCTTCTCGAATAAGTCCCACGCATCCGGCACGGCATCTCCAAGCCTCGGGTCGCCGCCCATTGCCCCGCCTAAGGACAGGTGGGGGACGTCCGGAGCATGTTTAAGTCCTGCAGAGATTACCAGCGGACTCATGCCGATTAAGTCCATCATCGAGCGCGTCAGGAGAGCCGGCGTCGGACAGCCGGTCGGGGTGTTCGGAGTCATATCACCTGCAAGCTCTCCGTTTATAATCAGTTCCGCATCAAGCGGCGGAACAAAAAGGCTGTTTTCCGGATTCTCGCCTGCGCCGGAGACGCCCGGGATGGTGGAGACTACAGAGTTTGCGAGGATGACTGCGAAGAGCGGAGAGTCTGCTTCGAAGTTGACGCGTTCGGATAGGAAGGACATGTTGGAATTATATTTGTGATAAGGAAATATGAATTGTGCGGCACGTATCGTTGGAGAACAAACAAAATGGACAATTCCGCAAGCGGATTTTCCGAACCCTGCCTTTTATGAGAGAGAAAAACCAACACTAATCCGCATGAAATCCGTCATTGCCTTACTGCAGTTTACCACTATTCTTCCGCTGGGAAAACCGGCTGACTTTGATGCGTTCGCAAAGCACAGCTGGATATATCCGCTCGCCGGATACGTCACCGGTTTTCTTGCGGCACTGCCGGCAATCCTTGCCGCGGTTCTGGACTTCAATAACTCAATGGTAATTGCGGCACTGACGATTGCTTTGTCCCTCTTCCTCTCCGGCGGCAACCATTTTGACGGGCTGCTCGACTTCGGCGACGGATTAATGGCGCACGGAAGCAGTGAAAAACGCATCCGGGCAATGACCGACAGAACAACAGGTGCCGGTGCACTCGCGCTTGGCATGGTTACGCTCCTTCTTACCTTCGCCGCCCTTTCCTCGCTTCCGGCGGCAGGAATCGCTGCGGCAATCATCACGGCTGAGGTCTGCGGCAAAATGATTATGGGTCTTTCCTCGGCACTTGGAAAACCCTTCCATGAAGGCATTCACCACTATATCTATACTCTCTCGAAGCGGCGCTTTGCCGTCTATACTATTCTGCTTGCCCTGCCGCTTCTGCTCTTCATCCCGGTAAAGCCGGCGCTCTGGGGAATTGTTTCTGCAGTACTGACCTTTGCAGGACTTGCCCTGCTTGCAAAAAAGCTGTTCGGCGGGGTCAACGGAGATGTGACCGGCGCCGGAAATGAGATTGGAAAGATGATTGTCTGTCTGGTCTTTGCCGTCTTAGCGTCTGCGTGAGATCGGGACGTATCCAACATCCTTGTCGTCACTGCATTCAATATCGGTAGCAGACGGGTCTTCGACAGCGATGTTGAACATGACCATGCCTTCCATTAACTGCTGGTCAAGAGCAAGGCCGCCTTTGGAGTTTCTCAGAGCCTGTGCGTACGGGTTCGGGTTTACTCTGCGGTTTACCCGGATTCCGGCGCAGTGTGCGCAGAAGACACAGGTGCTGTGAACAGAGACCTCTTTTCCCTTACACATGACGGTAACCTTTCCGCTTGGTTTTCTATCGAAGGGTAATGATTTCATACCTCTGATGTTAGAGTTCTAACATATAGATGGTTTCTATTAGATGAGTTCTCCGGAGGTAACAATGCCTGATACTGCTCCGCACTCTTCGCGCAGAAGCGAGCTTCTCCAGAGGATTTCCTTTTCCGTTCCGTCCGCACAGAGAATCTCTCCTTTGTACTGTGCGATTCCGTCAGAGGTGCTGGATGACACCATCTGCTGGAATGCGGCAAGGCGCGACTCTCTGACGCGTTCCGGGACCAGGGTTTCGAACCAGTTTTTCCCGATTAACTCCTCTTCGCGGTAGCCGAGCAGATCTGCACCGTGGCGGTTTATCATCTCTATTGTCCCGTCGCGGGTGACTGCGGCAAGGAATACGCCGGCTACTTCGATGTATTTGCGGGTACGGTCTCTTTCGCGCAGGAGTTCTTCCTGGACGAAACAGCGCGATGCCGCGGTACTTATCTGGAATGCGGCGGCATGGAGAATGGACTGCAGGGAGGTGTCCGGGCACTGCGGGGATGCCGAGCTGAGGGCGACACAGGCAACGGCTGTTCCGCGGAAGACAACCGGCATGAAGACTAATGCGCGGGCATTGCTCATCAGCGGGATGGTGTGTTCCGGGAATAAGTCCATTCGGTGTTTGTCAAAGACGGCAGGCTCTCCTTTGCGGATGATTCTGTCCGCAATCGAATCGATTTCAACGGACGGGACAAAGCGTCCGCCTTCCTGGCGGTAGAGCAGGTAGTCGTCGAAGATACTTCGCTGATAGACAGCAACCGCTTCAAAGCCGGAGATTTTCGGAAGCAGGGAGATAATCGGCTCCCAGAGGTCCTGGATGGAGGTGATTCCGTCCAATGTGAGGAAGAATTCGCGCAGGAGTTCCTGCCGTTTTCTGTCGCGGATTTCTTCGGTGATGTCGTCGGCAATGAGAATCAAATACTCGCGGTCCACCGAAAGCGTCATCGGGATAATCTGCATGGAGAGGTGTTTTTCCTCGCCATTGACGGTAATCATCGCCTCTTTTACTCGTGCAGTCTGGCGGAAGGATGCGGCAGTCTGTACTGTATCGAGCAGTTCATCCGCGCCGGTTTCTGCAAGGACTGCAGGAAGCGTGGTCTGCAGGAGTTCCTGCTTTCCTTTCTGCAGGAAGTCTTCTGCTGCTTTGTTTACATAGTAGAACTGGTGCGTGTTTAAGTCGCTGACGGTGATGAGGCCCGGGATGTTGTCATTGACTGCGTCAAGGAAGGACTTCCAGCGCTTTGCACTCTGTTCTGCCTGGCGCTGGTCGGATACATCGTGCAGTGCGCCGTTGTATCCAAGGAAGATGCTTGTATCTTCTTCCAGAACAACCGGGGTTCCGGTGAAGTCGCAGTAGATTTTCTCTCCTGTCCGGGTAAGGAGCGGGAACTGAATGAGGGTAAAGCCGTTTTCCTTGGAGATTTCAGATAGCACTCCCCAGGCAAATCTGCTTCCGGCACCATCGGGCATGAAGTCGGAGAATGCTTTTCCGATCATCTCTGCAGGCTGGTATCCGAGCATGGATTCGATCTGCGGGCTGATATATTGTATTACTGAGTTTTCATCAATCGACCAGATAACGTCGCTTACGGTTTCAACCAGGCGGCGAAACATTGCTTCGCTCTGTTCGAGGGCGGTTTCTGCCTGTACGCGCTCGCTGATGTCGTCGAGAATAATCGTGACGCCTGGTTTTCCGTCTGGGAGGACCAGCGGATAGATTCTCTGGTCAAGTGTTTTTTCCTCTCCGTCTTTGAAGAGCCGCAGTTCTCCGCGGACGGTTTCTCCCTGGATTGCGGCACGGATCTGTTCGGTTAAGACTTCACTGCAGAGTGTTCCGCCGTGTCCTTCATAAATCCGGCATCCGACCAGCTCCTCTTCGGCACAGTTGAGGAAGGAGAGGGCTGCTTCGTTTGCCTGGATGACGGTTAAGTCCGCATCGGTTAAGAGCACCATCTCGGAGGAGAGGTTCAGCATGGCAGAGACTGGGACGCGTTTGGAGAGGAAGAAGACTTTTGCTTTTCCAAACATCCGCATCTCCACGCGGCCGGCCATTAAGAGGTTGTCCATGTAGCGGGCGATGGTGTTGCGGTTTATGTGCGCTGCATCAGCAATTTCTGTTACCGACATTCCGCGCGGATTGTCTTTGAGGAGGGTAAGTATTTCTGAAAAATCGCCTGTCAGCTCAACCATTTCATACAAATATGCTGTCTGCAAAGATAATGCTTTGCCTGTGGGCTTTGCATCATAGCTAGTCATCAATGCCATGCAATAGGGCAAAACTATAAATACTAAAGTGACGAATATATGTATAGCAGCCTGCGGGAAGAGCGCAGGCGGCAGCAGAGGCTGGTGAAAAATTCCGGAAAACCTAGTTCTTTTGGAAATACACCATTATATCGGACACATACACCTCACACACCACAATCTCACCGGCCCTTTGCCAATACAATATCCTAATGACACGTACCTCTCCTCCTTTTTCCGTTTTTCTGTTCCGTACACTGAAATACTATTCCTGCATATCTCTGTAGTATGAAACCGTTTGCCTGCAGATATGATGCGGTCCTTTTTGACATGGACAATACTCTGCACAACCTCTATGCCGCACGGTTTGCGGCAGCAGATGCTGTTGCTGCGTATAAAGGAGTCTTTGGCGATTTACAGTTCTCCCTTCTCAACCGTGACACGCCGACGCGGATTCCTGATTCCTTTGCTGAGTTCTGTGCGGAAAACAGCCTTGACAGTTATGACGAGATGCTTTGTCTCTATGATGCATTAGAGACTCTGTGCATGCGGCCGTTTGCACAGCTGTGTGCACTTCCTGCAATCCTCAAAGAAAGCGGGGTAAAAGTCGGGCTGGTCTCAAACTCCACTGCTGCTTCGACAAAAATCCGCCTGCAGGAATTGGGGCTGTCTGATGCGTTTGACATCGTTGTCAATCCGGAGACCTTTGGTGTGAAAAAGCCAAATCCGCTGGTCTTTGAGAAGACACTGGAAGTTCTTGGTGTCCCGGCGGACTGTGCAGTTATGATCGGTGACAAGCTTGACCGCGATGTGCTTCCGGCACGGGAAGCCGGGCTTTCTGCAGTTCATGTCTGGTTCGGTTCGCTTGACCAAAAAGATACTGTAATGTGTGCACAAACGCAGGATGATGTTTACGCGTTTCTGAAAAAATAAAAAAGAGATTAGGCGATCTTGGAAAGTTCGCCGGTCTCTAAGTTGTAGAAGAGTCCGTGGAGTTTAATTTTCCCTGCATCTTCTGCGTTTGCAACAAGCGGATAGAGACGTAAGTGCTCTAACTGGAGACGGATGTTTTCGAACTCAATCTCGCGTTTGCGGATTGCCTTCTCCTCCGGAGTCTTTGCCTCCCCTAAACGCTCGTCAACACGGACCTGTGCATCACGGGCGTTGTTAATCCAGAGCGGAATGTATGAGTCTTTGCTCATATCCACATCTAAGGCATTCAGTGCCCCGCAGTCAGAGTGACCACAGACAACAATATCTTGCACTTTTAAGTGATTGACTGCATACTCTAAAACGGTTGCAAAGTTCCAGTCATGGGTTGGAACAATGTTTCCAATGTTTCTGTGAGTAAACAGCTCCCCTGCACGACAGTGAGTGATGCGTTCCGGATTCACACGAGAATCAGAACAGCCGATCCAGAGAACAGTCGGATGCTGGGAAGTCGTCAGCTGCATATAGCGTTCTTTTTTGCGCTCGAAATCTTTCTCCAGAAAGATTTTGTTGCCTTCAAGGAAACTGTCAATCATAAACTATACCTCGTTACCAGTCATTACGCTGTGAAACTATATTAGGATTCTCTTTTCCTGACACGGAACATCTAAGGCAATAAACAACCCATAATGAGTATCTATGCTCACCTTTATTGGCCTTGGGCTTTTCGATGAATATGATGTATCGGTTCGCGGGGCAGAAGCGATTCGCAGCGCGGATACAGTTTTCCTTGAGGTCTATACCTCTGTTCTGATGGGTTCTTCCATCGAACGCCTTGAAGAATACTACGGAAAGAAGATTATTCCGCTCTACCGTGAGGATGTGGAGATTCATTCGGACAAAATCATCAACGCGGCAAAGGAAGGAAACGCAGTATTCCTGACTGCCGGCGATTCCATGGTCGCCACAACCCACTCGGATATTCGCTGCCGCTGTGCGGAAGCAGGCGTTGATACGAAAATTATCCACGGCGCATCGATTACAACCGCTGTCTGCGGTCTTTCCGGTCTGCAGAACTACCGCTTCGGAAAGTCCGTCTCGGTTCCATTCCCGTACGGCAAGTGGTTCCCCATGACCCCTATTGAGGT
>JAFZFW010000135.1 GCA_017555685.1 Methanocorpusculum sp. | reverse complement strand
GACACTGCCGTATGCAAACGGAAGAATCTCAATCGGGACGGCTGCGTTCGGGACTGCAACGGACTTGGACGGGTCAATAACAACCACGAACTTCTTTGCAGCGTCTGCCACAATCTTCTCGCGAAGAAGTGCTGCGCCGCGTCCCTTGATTAAGTTCTTCTCCGGGGAAACCTGGTCTGCTCCATCGATTGCGATATCCAGGGTCGGGTGGAGGGATAAGGTGGTCAGCGGAATGCCGTACTCTTCAGCACGCATTGCGGTCTGGTGGGAGGTTGGAACACCCAGAATTCTGAGGCCTTCGTTCTTGATTCTCTCGCCCAGTCTCTCCATTGCGAAGAAAACCGTAGAACCGGTACCAAGTCCGACAATCATTCCATCTTCAACCATATCTGCCGCGCGGAATCCTGCGTCCTGCTTGGCGTTTGCAGCTGCATCGCTCATGGAGTAATATATGTTGTATCAGATAGTAATGGCTTTGGATGCTGGGAAAAAAAGAATGCGAGGGAGAAGTTTTTTACTCTCCTTTTTTCACCGGAATGCGGTCATCACGCGCATCACCGATGAAGTTCTTTGCAACGATGTAACACTCAGTACTTCCGCGGCGGGTTGCCTTCGAACGGATGACACGAACCGAGTAGAAGCGCTCCTTAACCAGGTCCAGAAGCTCATTGAAATCTGCACCCTGGAACGACTTCATGACCAGGTTTCCTCCCTGCTTGAGAAGGGATGCGGCAAACATTAAGGCATCCTCGTTTAATGCCATAATACGTGCCTGGTCGTATGACTTTGCACCGGATAAGTGCGGGGCAGCATCGCAGACCACAACATTTACCACCGGCATGGCCGCGCGTACTTTTTCCTGAATCTCGGCGGAGGTAAAGTCTCCGATAAAGGAGATGACACCTTCTAACGGGGCAATCGGGTTTAAGTCCACTCCGCAGAGCTGACCCTCGGTTAAGGTCTTTAAAACCTGCAGCCAGCTGCCCGGCGCACAGCCTAAATCGACCACATTATCGGTTTTTCTGATTACGTTGAACCGGTCGTTAATATCGATGAGTTTGTATGCCGACCGTGCTCTGAATCCTTCCTTTAAGGATTTTCTGTATGTTGCGTCTCTTGTCCAAAGTGATCCCATAATTCTCCCTCAGAAACAGTAATAATATCTATGATTAAAGAACATATAATTATAACTTTAAATTTGTCACGCCAATACATATGTACTGAGTGTCAAGGGGTTTCAGATATGTTACAAGCAACCATCCAAGCAGATATTTTCCGTGAGACTATCGATGCAGTCTCCGCACTGGTAAATGAATGCCGTCTCCACCTCACTGCAGACGGAATCAGAACCATTACTGTCGACACCTCCAACGTCGCCATGGTCTCCTTAGAGCTTGCAGCATCCGCATTCGAGAGCTACTCTCTGTCTGTCGAGTCTGCAGAGATTGGTCTCGACATCGAAAAAATCCGTTCTATGATGGGAATGATTGGAAAGGCAGATGTCATCTCCCTCGACCTTGACGACTCCGGCAAGAAGCTCAAGCTCTCCTTTGGCGGATACGAATACTCCATCACCTTACTCGACACCAAGACCATCAGAAAAGACCCGAACGCACCGAACTTAAACCTGCCTGCAACCTTCGAGATTGCCGGCGTCATGTTCAACGATGCAATCAAGGCATCCGGCATGGTTTCTGACAAGATCTCCTTAGCTGTTTCCGGTGAGACCCGCGTCTTTACCATGAACGCAGAAGGCGACTCCGACAGAATCAAGAGAGAACTTGCCGGAGACGATGTTCACTACATCACCTGTGCAGACGCACGCTCCCTCTTCTCCCTTGACTACTTAAAGGACATGGGTAAATCCATCTCCCGTGCAGAAAAAGTACAGATCCGCCTCGGCAACGACCACCCGGTTCAGTTCTCCTTTGAGTACGCCGAAGGCAAAGGAAAGATCGGTTACCTCTTAGCTCCGAGAATCGAGGCAGACTAAATACCATATGGCGGCTGTTGAGCTGCGGGATCTGCTTCATTACCCTTTTTTACCTGAAGCCCAGAAGATTTTAGCATCCCGCGGAATTTCCGTAGCCGGCCTGTCAAAGACAGGTTCGGGAAAGAATTATCTGGATAAGGCGGCAGACCGCGTTGTTTTCGCAATCGACGGCAAGGAGACGTACCCGTCTGACACGTCCGGCGATAATATTTCTGATATTGTAACTTATGTTTTAGCCCGCGTGCTGGTGTCCTGTACAAAGGACAAGCGAACCATCGAGCGCTTTGTAAAAGCCGAGGCAAAACGGGTGTTCGGTTATTTAAAGCAGGAACAGAACCAGACAATCAAAGCCAGAGTGTGTTCCGAGTTCGGCATCTCGCTTGAGGCGGAGAGGGTTACGGTTCTGCAGTATGTGGAGATGGCAGCCAACATCCGCGAGGAGAAGTGGCGGCTGATTAACCGCGAGGTGGAGAAAGGATATGTCACGGTCTCTTCCGATGAGCTTGAGATTCTCTTAAGCGAAAAGATTCGTTCCTACTTAGGCTCGACGCTTCCGCTGGCTGTCCCGGGTGCTGTCGAGCGCGAGTTTGCTCCCTGGACGGACAAGCTTCTGGCAAAAACCCAGGAGCGAACCCTTGCCGAGTTCGGGGCGATTGATGAATCCGCGTACCCGCCCTGTATTCAGGCACTCATTCAGGGAGCTGCAGCAGGCGTGAACCTCACGCACTCAGGCAGATTTTCGCTTGTCTCTTTCCTGCATGTTATCGGCATGAATGCCGAGCAGATTGAGGGAATCTTTGCCAGAAGCCCGGACTACAATCCTGATATGACGATGTATCAGGTCGACCACATCTTAACCAACGAGTACACGCCGCCGTCGTGTGTAACGATGCTGACGCATGGAGTTTGTGTGTCGAAGGATGCCACGTGCGAGAAGGTGTCGCATCCGCTGAATTACTACCGCGAGAAGAAGCGGTACCTTGAGCGGAAGAGAAGGCTTGAGGAAAACAAAGCAAAGAAGGCGGCTGAGACTGCGGAAGCGAAGGCTGCTTCCGGTGCTGAGAAGAAGGACGAGCCTTCTGCATAATCTTTTTTCAGGTGTGTTTTTTGGCGGTGTTGCGGGAGAATGTTCTCTATCATCCCTTCCCAACAGTGAGATAGATATTCTCACAAACCAAATAATTACCCATCAATGTTAAAGCTGCAGCTTCCACAAAAAGAAATTGCGGGTGTGTCCTTAAACAACCACATGCTGTTAGCAGCAGGTATCTTAGGAACAACCGCTGCCTCCTTAAACCGGATGCTTGAAAACGGCGCCGGAGGAGTAGTTACCAAATCCATCGGTCCGGTCCCGATTCCGGGACACCATGGTCCGGCTCTTCTGCCGGTTGACGGCGGGCTCATGAACGCAATGGGCCTCCCGAACCCGTCCGAGAACTTCCCGGAAGAGATTGCCCCGCTTGCAGGCAAACCGGTTGTCGTGAGCATCTTCGGCGGAACTCCGGAAGAGTTCGGCAAAGTCGCATCCTGGTTCCCGGATGCACAGGCATTCGAGCTGAACCTCTCCTGCCCGCACGCGGAAGGATACGGTGCCGCTATCGGCGTAAACCCGCGGGTTGTCAAAGAGTGTACCGAGATTGTCAAGGCATACGGCAAACCGGTCTGGGTCAAACTCACGCCGAATGTCACTGACATTAAAGTCATCGGAAAAGCCGCAGAGGAAGGAGGTGCTGATGCAATCGTGGCCATCAATACCGTCAAGGCCATGAGAATCTCCACCGAGCTCAGACGCCCGATGCTTGGAAACAAGTTCGGCGGATTATCCGGCAAGGCTGTCTTCCCGATTGCTCTTCGTGCTGTCTACGACCTCTATGAGGCAGTCGACATCCCGATTATCGGATGCGGAGGAATTGACTCCGCAGACAATGTCTTAGAGATGATGATGGCCGGAGCTTCCGCAGTCGAGATTGGAAGCGCTGTCTATGACAACTTCAATGTCTTCTCTGACATCGAAGCAGAACTCTATGCTGAAGACGGAATACCGGCTGAGGAGATTGTGGGGTGCGCACATGACTGAAGCAGCAACTCCGGTTATCGTCACTCTGACGAAAGTCATTGACGAGTCCCCGTCCATCAAGACCTTTGTCTTCGACAAGGTCTTCGATATCAGACCGGGACAGTTCTGTATGGTATGGATTCCGGGCGTTGACGAGATTCCGATGGCGTTTTCTGCAGCAAACTCCATCACCGTCATGAAGGTCGGAGATGCAACTGCATCCCTCTTCGAGCTGAAAGCCGGAGACAAGATCGGTATCCGCGGACCATTCGGCAACGGATTCCATCCGGAAGGAAAGACCTTGGCTATCGCCGGCGGAATTGGTGTGACCCCGCTCTTTACCCTTGCCGCAACCGGAGAGGTCGACACCTTCATTCTCGGTGCCAGAACCAGGACCGAACTCATCTTCACTGAAGAGTTAGAGAAGGTCACCGATTTAAAGATTGCAACTGACGACGGAACCTTCGGATACCACGGTTTTGTCACAGGCATTATGGACTCCCTTGACATCAGTGAGTATGACTCCATCTGCGTCTGCGGACCGGAGATGATGATGAAGGGAATCTTAGACAGACTTGCCGCCAAAGGTCTTGCCGGACGCGGACAGTTCTCCATGCACCGCTACATGAAATGTGCAATCGGTGTCTGCGGTTCCTGCTGTATGGACCCGAACGGATACCGTGTCTGTAAAGACGGCCCGGTCTTCTCCGGCGAGATTCTCTTAACCGGGGAGCTCGGACAGCATCACAGAGGACCAAGCGGAAGAAGAGAGTAATCATGAAACCAGAAGTAAAAATCATCACCTGCCCGAAATGCGGCTCCAAACAGCAGTTCACCCTCTATCCGAGCATCAACGCCGGAAACCATGACCTGCGCGAGAAATTCCTGGAAGGACATCTGACCACTTTAGTCTGCAACGAATGCGGATTCTCCGGCGTTGTCGAGTACCCGATGCTCTATCACGACCTTGACGAGAAGTTCTCCATCTTCTTCAAGCCGGACACCGACGAGCGCGAGGTCAAACTCCCGAACGTTTTACCGGCACACTTAGTCAAAGACATCCGCATGCGCCTTGTCCACACCCAGGACGACCTTCGCGAGAAGATTTTCATCTTCCGCGACAAACTCGACGACCGCTTAGTCGAGGTCGTCAAGGACTCCATCCTCCGAGAGATGGATGCAAAGAAGGAAAAGATTCTGCCGGATGCACTCTACTATGCAGAGGACCGCTTCGCCTGTGAAGGAAGAAGCCTTATCTTTGTCCCGAGAAAGGGTGAAGAGTATCTCGACCCGATTAAGATTCCGTTTACCACCTACGAAAACATCGGCAAGATGATGTCGGGTATCTGGGAGCGCGAGGTCGAAGGCTACGCAGTTGTTGATGCCGAGTGGGTCAAGAACGTATGAACTTCGAAGAGGAAATTGAAGACGCAGTCATCTGTCCGGTCTGTAATCACGAGCAGGAGCTCCATGTAATTCCGACGGTCAACGTCACGCTTGACCCGGATATGAAGGAGAAGGTTCTCTCCGGAGAAATCTTCCTCTTCACCTGCGAGGAGTGCGGATTCTCCGGATTTGCCGGTTATCCGTTCATCTACGAGGACAAGGAGGCCTATGGCGGTTTCTTAATCTACATGGAGCCGGGATGCGAGGACCGTGAGGTCGGTGTCGACGGAGATATCGCTGACCAGGTGCTTCTCCAGAATATGACGATGCGTTTAGTCACCACCATCAATGAGCTCAAAGAGAAGATTTTCATCTTCGAGGCAGGCTTGGATGACCGTGTTGTCGAGCTCTTTAAGATGCTTTCTCTTTCCAAGATGAAGGCAGATGATGCAGCCCAGATTCCGGATGAGCTTCGTTTCAGCAAAGTTGAGACGGTCGACGGCGAAGAGAAGATTTTCTTTGCGGCATTCTCCAACGAGCAGTACTTAGGTGTCCTGGAACTTCCGTACGCGCTCTACCAGTCCTGCTTAATCACAGGCGAACCTATCTGGGACTATCCTGTTCATGAGTGCGGAATGGTTGACCAGCAG
>JAFZFW010000134.1 GCA_017555685.1 Methanocorpusculum sp. | reverse complement strand
TCCGACAGCCATCTTCGGGAGTGTGATGTCGCGGGCAAAGACATCGAATCCTGAGCAGAGATTTCCGGTGATGGTGACGGTTTCGGTGTCTTTCGACTCGTTTAAGACGGTTATCCCGCACGGGTTTTCGCAGGAGATAAGCGGTTCTGCACCCCGGCTGACCGGTCCGTATATTTTGGCGATGTTGGCTGCTGCCGGACGCAGGAAGCCGTTCATTCCGCCGGAGGCGATAACATAGGTTTTCCCGCGGGAGATTTTCTTGTCGATAACCCGCGTCCGGAAAACACCTGCCTTTCCGACCAGATAACGTCCCGGCTCGATGATAAGGTCGCGGGAGACATCTGCATACTTTTCAGTCAGTTTTCGCACGGCTGAACCGAGGGCTTCCATATCAAGCGGTGTCTGGGAGGATTCATCATAGACAATCCCGCATCCGCTGCCGAAGTTAATTGTATTGACAGTAAAACCCTTCTTTTTCATCTCGCGGGCAAGGGATAAGACGTTTTCATAGTAGCGTGCGAGCGTTTCCCAGCCGAGATTCTGGGACTGAATATGGGTGTGGATGGAGACGATTTTTGTGTTGAACAGCTCGGGCAGGAACTCAAGCAGTTCATAGTCAATGCCGAACTGAGAGGGAACGCCATACGGGCTGTCCATGGAAAACGGCGGGTTGATGCGGATACCAATCTCAAACGTACCTTCAAGTTCGCCGGCAATTTTGTCGATGCGGACAAGTTCAGCGATACTGTCTGCAATCAGGCGTGAGCGGGGAAGAGCATAGCGGATGTCTTCATCGGTTTTTCCCGGTGCAGAGTAGCTGATTTTATCCGGTGTCAGTCCGTGTTTTACCGCAAGCCGGACTTCGCCTGCAGATGCCGCATCAATTCCGCAGTCATTTTTGATGAGGGTTTTTAGAACATGCGGGTTCGGGTTGGTTTTTGCCGAGTAGAAGAAGCGGAAGTTGGGATATGTCTGCGTTAAGATACGCAGATTCTCAAGAATGACAGCTTCGTCATAGAGATAGTATGCATCTGCGGTTTTCATGATAATTCTTGATTGGACTGGCAAAAATATATATCTTACAGGCAGGGTCATTGATAACCCTTAATATGTACTACATCATATGTGTAGGGTGCTAGAGTGTAGCATGATACTCAATGTCATGTGAACGTACAGCAAAGAGCAGGAATTGAAAATGTTTTGGAATGAAAAAATGGAGACCTTAAAGGGCAAAGACCTTGAAGAGCTCCAGCTAAAACGCCTTAAGGCAACCGTCAAACAGACACAGAACGTCGGATTTTACAAACAGATGTTTAAGGAAGCAGGAATCTCTCCTGACGACATTAAAACTCTTGATGATATCAGGAAAATCCCGTTCACCAAAAAGGCAGACCTCCGCGGCGGCTATCCGTTTGGATTCTTAGCGGTACCCATGAACCAGGTAAACCGTATCCACACGACGTCCGGAACTACCGGTAAACCGACGGTTGTTGCCTACACCAAAAATGATCTTGCCGCATGGACTGAGCTTCTTGCCCGCAACTTCACTATGGTCGGATTAAAGGCAGGCGATATCTTCCAGAACGCAGCAAACTATTCCTTATTCACCGGAGGTCTTGGAATCCACATGGGTGCCGAGGCCATCGGCTGCGCTGTTGTCCCGTCCGGCGTTGGAAATACCAAGCGCCAGATTGAGATGATTCAGGACTTCGGCGTCACCGCTCTTCACTGTACGCCAAGCTATGCTATGCACTTAACCGAAGTTGCCGAGGAGATGAACGCAGATTTAAGTTCTCTGAAAGTCGGCTGTTTCGGAGCAGAAGCATGGTCAGACAACACCAGACGTGATCTTGAAAACCGTCTTGGCGTCAAAGCCTACGACAGCTACGGCATGAGTGAGCTCTTCGGTCCGGGCGTCGCCTTTGAATGTCAGGAGCAGGATGGTCTTCACATCTGGCACGACAGCTACCTCGTCGAGATTATTGATCCAAAGACCGGAGAAACACTCGAAGCCGGCGAGAAAGGAGAACTCGTCGTAACCCCGCTCGTCAAAGAAGCAATGCCGCTTTTACGCTACCGCACCGGAGACATCACTATGCTTATGGAAGATGACTGTGAATGCGGCAGAGGGCAGAAGCTTGCCCGCTTCTTCGGCAGAAGCGATGATATGCTTACAATCAGAGGAATCAACGTATTCCCGAGTCAGATTGAACACGTCTTGAAGAATATCCCCGATGTTGGAGACCAGTTCATGGTTTACATCGACAGAATCAACCACCTCGATGAGATGACTATCGAAGTGGAGATGAGCAAGTCCGTCTTCTCCGGCGAACTCGCGGACCTTTCAAGACTCCAGGCAAAAATTATGAAGGCCCTGCAGGAGACGCTGACCATTCGTGCCCGCGTTGAACTCAAGGAGCCTGGATCCCTTCCGCGCTTTGAAGGAAAAGCAAAGCGTGTAATTGACCGCAGGACGGTTTAAATTATGCAGTACTACAACGAGAAGATTGAAACGATGCCGAAACCGGAGATGGAAAAGCTCCAGTATCAGGAATTAAAACAGTTAGTCACCCGCTTATACGCTAACTCTCCGTTTTACAGCGGAAAGATGAAGGAAGCCGGTGTTCGTCCTGATGATATCAAATGTATTCAGGACATCACCAAGCTTCCGTTTATGCGCAAGACCGACCTCCGCGACAATTATCCGGATAAGCTTGTCTGTGTTCCAAAAGATGATGTGGTAAGATATCATGTTTCCTCCGGTACTACCGGTAAGCCGACGGTCGTCGCTTACACGCAGGGAGATATTGATAATCTCTGGACTGAAGCACTTGCCCGCTCGCTTGTTTCGTGCGGAGTCGGCAAGAAGGATGTTTTACAGGTCTGCTACGGATACGGTCTCTTCACCGGCGGTCTTGGTCTCCACTATGGAGGAGAGAAGGTCGGTGCAACTGTTGTCCCGGCATCGACCGGAAACTCCGAGCGTCAGATTGAACTTGCTCAGGACTTAGGAACTACTGTTCTTGCCTGTACTCCGTCATACTTAATTCACCTTCTCGATGTGGCAGACAAGATGGGTGTTGACATCAGAAAAGATACAAATGTCAGAACCGCAATTCTTGGTGCAGAACCGTGGACGGATGAGATGCGCAAGTACATCTACGACAAGTCCGGCATTGTTGCACACAATATCTTCGGAACTTCCGAGATTTCCGGTCCGATGTTCACCGACTGTTCCGAGTTAAACGGTGTTCACATTGGTGCAGACTTAGCATACGTTGAGATTATCGATCCGGAGACCGGCGAACAGTTAGAGCCGGGAGAGAAGGGAGAACTCACGATGACCGTCCTCAAGAAGGAGGCAATCCCGATGATTCGCTACAGAATCGGAGACATTACCTCTATCCTTGAAGGCGACTGTCCGTGTGGAAGAACGAG
>JAFZFW010000014.1 GCA_017555685.1 Methanocorpusculum sp. | reverse complement strand
GAGGAGTTTGCCATTGGATGCTACAAAACCGGCATGCTCATGAACGCAGAAACCGTCGCGGCAGCAGCTTCTGCTATCCCGAAGACAACCCCGCTTGTCGTTGACCCGGTGATGGTTTCAACCAGCCGCGCCAGGCTCCTGGACGAAGAAGGCGAAGATGCCGTAATCTCACTGATGCTTCCGCGGGCAGATGTGACAACGCCAAACCTCCTGGAAGCAGAATACCTCTCCGGCATTGAAATCACGGACGCACGCTCGATGGAAAAGGCGGCAGAATGGTTCCTTGATACCGGGGCAAAAGCGGTTGTCGTCAAAGGAGGTCACGCACACTTCCGCCGCGGAGTTGATGTCTATCTGGACAAAAACGGCATGACCTTAATCGAGGATGAAGTTCTCCCCTACTCGGATATTCACGGTTCCGGATGCTGTTATGCATCAGCAATCGCCTCCTATATCGCTCTTGGATACACCGTCTTTGATGCAGTCCTGGAAGCAAAGAAGTTTGTAACCGGCGCTATCAAGTACTCCTGGGAATACTCTCCGGGACGCCGTACGATGAACCCCTTCTGGCAGATGCATCAGACTTACTATAAGAAAATATGAAACCCTTCACCCCCACTCGTTTTACCCTTTTAGTACTGCTGGCTGCGGCAATGCCGTCTCTTCTTGGAACGGCTGCTGTCTCCCCGGTACTTGGTCTGATGAAAGAAGCAGGGCTTGGCCCGGAATTCGTGGTCAACCTGGTATTAACCCTCCCGCCCCTGGCAACAGCTGCCGCCGGATTTTTCATCGGAGCACTGTCGGATAAAATCGGCAGAGTAAAAATCCTTGCCGTCTCTCTCTTCCTCTTTGCGGCAGCCGGTGTTTCCGGATTCTTTTTGGACAACATCTATGCGATTATCGCGATGCGGCTGATTTTAGGAGTCAGTATTGCAGGTCTTCTCCCGATGGCAAGTGCACTTATCTCCGAGTACTATGAAGGCGAACAGCGGACGCGGTATCTGGGATACATTGGTGTGTCAAACGGAATCGGTGTGCTGATTCTGCAAACCCTCTGCGGAGCACTGGCAAACTTCGGCTGGCGCTATGCATTCCTGGTCTATCTGCTGGCTCTCGTTGCCCTGCCGTTTGTCCTCCTCTGCTTACGTGAACCTCCGCACACCTGTGAAGAAAAGAGTGAGTGCCCCGTAACTGTTCCGTCACCGCTTCGCTATGTAGGTATCTATGCTCTGGTATTCTTCCCGGCTCTGGTGATGTATCTGGTCGCAGTGAATCTGTCCTATTACACCGGTTCGTTTGCGGTTTCTGTATCTCCGTTCTGGGTAGGTCTTCTGCTTGGTATCTTTGGCCTTTCCTCTGCAGTCTCCGGGTTCCTGTTCTGGCGTTTCTCCCGCCAGTTTAACCCGCTCTCAATTGCAGGTCTGATTTTCCTGTTCGAGGCGGCAGGTCTGTTCTTAATCGGCATCTCGGAAAATCTGGTTCTGCTGACGATAGGTCTTATCCTGCTTGGATTCGGTATGGGTCTTGCCATGCCGAACGGTACTGCCTGGGTTTCGAAGATTACACCGCCGGCAGTACTTGGACGCTACATGGGAGGAGTTACGGTCTCAACGTTTCTTGCACTGTTCTCAAACTCGTTTGTAAGTCCGCTGGTTCTTTCGGTGTTAGGAGAAGGCGAGTATGCATTGATGTTTCTCCTGTTTGCGGCACTGAGTGCTGCAGTCGGAGTGATGCTGTATGCATTCGGGAAAAAGAAGTCTGTAGTATAACACCCATATCTCGACGGACAGGGAAGCCTGAGCAACCAATCCATGAGCAAGCCGTATGCTTGCGATGAGGTCTTAGCCCTGGTTTCCTGCCTGTCCTCGTGCCGTCGCAAGCCACTGCCGTATCCTGCTCATGGCACGAGTCCTAACCTTCGGTTTGTCCACGCGCCTTTTACCAAAAGTAAACCTCTTGTAGAAAACAACCGCATAATACGCTCCGATTCTCTGCAAACACCAAAACAAATATATAGAACTGCAATGCATAATTTATGTGCAACAAGAGAAACAGGAACACTCATGGATAAAGAAACCATAACCAATGACACCTCCGCAAACGAAGCAGAGGTCATGGATGCCGTCCCTGAAACAAATGTTGTTGATGAGCTCACCAGAAAATACGACGAGCTCAACGACAAATATCTCCGCCTTGCAGCCGAGTACGAAAACTTCCGCAAAAGAAGCAAGCGTGACCAGGAAAACTCCGTCCGCTATGCAACCGAAAAGTTCGCACTCGACATCGTCGAAGTTGTCGACAACTTCGAACGTGCATTAAAGAGTGATGACGCAGGTCTTCGCGAAGGATTAGAACAGATTCACAAATTCTTCCTCGCAAGCCTCGCCAAAAACGGCATCGAACAAATGAATGCAGCCGGATGCCAGTTCGACCCTGAGCTCCACGAGGCTATCGCAGCTCTTCCATCTGACAAGCCTGAAGGAGAAATCTTAGACGTCGCCGTCGCCGGATACACCCTGCGTGACAAAGTCCTTCGCCACGCAAAAGTTGCAGTCTCAACGAACAACCCCTGAAAATATAAGGAAAAACATTATGGCATCAAACAAAGTAATCGGAATTGACCTTGGAACCACCAACTCCTGTCTCGCAGTCATGGAAGGCGGTTCCCCGATCGTCATCGCAAACGCAGAAGGCTTCAGAACCACCCCGTCTGTTGTCGGATTCTCCAAGGACGGCGAAAGACTCGTTGGAAACGTTGCAAAACGCCAGGCAATCACCAACCCGTTAAAAACAATCAGCTCCATCAAGCGCCACATGGGCTCTGACTACACCGTCGACATCGACGGCAAGAAATACTCCCCGCAGGAAATCTCTGCAATGGTCTTACAGAAGCTCAAGCTCGACGCAGAAGCATACTTAGGCGAAAAGATTGACAAAGCAGTCATCACCGTCCCGGCATACTTCAACGATGCACAGCGCCAGGCAACCAAGGACGCAGGAAAGATTGCAGGCCTTGACGTTCTGCGTATCATCAACGAGCCGACCGCAGCAGCACTCGCATACGGACTCGAAAAGGAAAACGAAGTAACCGTCCTCGTCTACGACCTTGGCGGAGGAACCTTCGATGTCTCCATCTTAACCTTAGACGACGGTCTCTTCGAAGTTAAGGCAACTGCCGGAAACAACCACCTCGGAGGAGACGACTTCGATGCAAGAATCATCGACTACCTCGCAGACGAGTTCAAGAAGAAGGAAGGAATCGACTTAAAGAACGACCCGGTTGCCATGCAGCGTTTAAAGGACGCAGCAGAGAAGGCAAAGATCGAACTCTCCTCCCTCCAGAAAGCAAACATCAACCTCCCGTACATCACCGCAGGAGCAGACGGACCGAAACACTTAGACATCGACTTAACCCGTGCAAAGTTCGAGCAGTTAATCGATGACCTCGTACAGAAGACCGTTGAACCGGTCCGCCAGGTCTTAAAGGACGCAAACATGTCCGCATCCGACATCGACCACGTCTTACTTGTC
>JAFZFW010000133.1 GCA_017555685.1 Methanocorpusculum sp. | reverse complement strand
GTCGGGTGGTTGTGGGTCTCGTTCTTGAAGAGTAAAAGCCAGTCCTCTTCTTTTCCGTCTACGGTGATGGTAATCTTGACAGTACAGGCGTTGATTTCGTCGGACTCGTCAAGTTTGTCAAGTTGTCCGTTTGCCCGGAGATATTTTGCAGCAATGGTTCCCATATCCATTAAGGAAACCGGCTTGGTGCGGTTGAGCTCTTTTCTGACAGCGAGATATTCATCGAATGCCTTCTGGAGAAGCGGGCTTTCGGTTTTGACGCTGTCGATTTCGGTTAAGAAAGTGGTGTGTCTGCAGTGATCCGACCAGTAGGTGTCAATCATCTTGATTTCAGTGATGGTCGGGTTTCTTCCGATTTCCTTAAAGTAGCTCTGACAGAAGGTGATATCCCCTAAGTCCATTGCAAGACCGCGGGTCTAGACGAATGCGGCAAGACCTTCTGCATCCAGAGCAATGAAGCCGTCGATAATCTCAACCGGCTCAGGCTTGACGTAGCATGCTGCCAGGGTTTCCGGAAGGTCTAATGATGCTTCGCGGCTTTCGACCGGGTTGATGAGATAGGTCTTAATTGCCGCAAACTCCTCATCGGAAATCTCACCTTTGATGATATAGACTTTGGCGGTTTTGACCGTCGGACGCTCTTTCTGGCTGATGAGCTGAATACACTCTGCAGCAGAGGCGGCACGCTGATCAAACTGTCCGGGAAGTGCTTCGATGGCAAAGATTCTCTCGCCATCTCCGGCTTCTGCGGCATCAGAGATGATGTCGAGTTGCGGCTCGGAGAAGACGGTCTTTTTTGCATAGACAAAGAGTTCCTCTTCGATGTTTTCGACATCATACCGGTTCAGAAGTCTGACGGAGTCAATATTTCTGATGCCGAGTAAGGTGCTGAGTTCGTTTTTCAGGGCTGCCGCTTCGTTTGCGAGTTCAGGCTTTTTTTCTACAAAGATTCGATAGACCATTGTTCTTTCTCTCCAGAAGGATGCAGACTTCAAGAATAGGTATACTATTGGTTGTCCTGCGATTTAATAGTAGGGAGCATGAACACATAAACCGGCAAATGCAGGACAAATATTACTCCTGGTTTTCCTGATATGCACAGCAACTATTTATGCACATATGCAAAGACACTAGAGCATGACCGATGAATATGATACATCGAATACCGGACTTTCGATTGCCTCCCTTGTCCTGGGAATAGTAGGAATTCTCTCGTTTTCCACCGGGCTTTCGTTTATCTTTTCTATACTTGCAATCATCTTTGCCGCACAGTGTATGAAAAAGAAGGAGGGAATCCAGGGTCTCGTAACAGCAGGTCTTGTCTTAGGTATTGTCGGGCTTTCTATCTGGGCACTGCTGGCCGTATTCCTGGTCAGCATATTTGGAATTTTCCTGCTGTTTGCCTTCTAACCCCTATACTTTTTTACCTTCGGCAGCATCCACTCAGATTGGCAGTCTTAGAAAACAGTCTGCAGGAAATCAGCAGAAAAAAAGAGTTTTGTTTGGGTGTTTATGCAAAGAGGTTTGCAACGAACTTCATAGAGAAGATGCAGACGAACGGCAGGAAGATCCATCCGATAACCGGGATAAGTACTGCGAGGGAACCGAGGACTGCAACAACGATGATGAAGACGAGAACGGCTAAGATGTACTGACCCCATCCGAGCTTCTTAATCTTTGCAATGTGGTCACCGAATGCAAATGCTGCACCGAATCCCTTCTGTGCGAATGCGTACTCTGCCGGGAGTAAGAGGAGCAGGAAGATAAAGGTGACGATTAAAGCGATAATATCTCCGACGACTCCGAGGTTGCTGACAAGAACGTCAACGATCCACGGAATGATCATGTAGATGATACCGATTACAGTGAGGAGGATACCGTCGATGAATGCCTTGACGATGTCTTTTACGACCGGCTCTTCTCCGCGGTAGATTTTCAGGTAGATACCGTTTCCGATGAAGTTTACAATCGGGATGATGGTTACAATGATAAGAAGAAGCCAGTTCAGCCACTTGCCGACAAGGCTGTCTTTGGCAAATCCGAAGGATTTACCGAGATTTTCTCCAATTCCAATAGACATATTATATCACCTTTTCGTGATGCATTTACGTTAGATTTGACACTATAAATACTTTATTCAGATATGCAAGGAATCTGCCGTAAATTGAGAAAATACGGCAGAAAATCAGCGCGGATAGAAGGGACAGTCCGTTTTTTTACACTCTGTATTTTTCCCGGAATGCCGGCAGGTGATGGTGTCTGGGTATTCAAGAATTATATTCAATTCCTCTGCGCAAAACGCGACTGCTGTCTGCAGTACTGCGTAGGTGTTTCGTTTACAGCACCGGGGGCCGCCGATCTTTGCGACCGCTTCCAGAGAGTCTGCGGTAAGCTGTATTCCTGAGGCCCAGGGTTTTGCGGAAAGCGGCGTTGTTTTCTGCACAACAGAAGCAAAAATACCGGCAGAGACTGCAGCCCCGCAGCATCCGGCAAGCCCGCAGAATCCGCCGGGAACTTTTCTGCCGCGGGCAATGACTGCGTTGAGCGCGGACTCACGGTCGATATCCAGGCCGGCATTACCGCAGGCGGCAAGCAGGGCGGAGGCGACTAAGAAGTGATGCTCGGGCCCGTGCATATGTACTGCAGGGGATGCAAACATCTCTTCGGCTATTGCATACGGGTTTTTGGAACGGGTCTGCAGCACGATACAGCGGATGGAGGATTCAGCCGGGTTTGCATGACATTCGTCGCAGATATAGTGTCCGTTTCTACAGTGCGCGGTACTTTCGAAGGTGCGCCCGCAGAAAACACACTGCATCTCTTCTGCGGCAGGGAGATATTCGAGTTCTGCTCCGCAGAGAAGACAGCCTTCACTCACATCCGCACCCTTCAATACAGCAGCATCCGCAGTGCTTCGGTTCGATGATACCGTCAGGGACGGATAATATCTGCTTTATTTCATCATTGGACGGGTATCTGCCGGTAATCATCGGGAAGTTATTGACAAGAACAAGAGGCAGGATTGTTTCTCCTTTCTGTTCGATGAGACGCAGTACTGCAGAGTTTGCTGAAGCTGATGCCGGCAGGCGGGTTAGGGAAAAACCTGCTTCAGTCAGTTTTTTTACGACCTCGGTGATGCGGGTATAATCAGGAGAAGAGGTATTCGGGGCTGATGGTTCTAAGATCTGCACAGATGTCATAGATTTCTATTGTGCGTAGAAGGAGATAGAAGTTTTTAAAAAAAGAAGGATTGGGATATTTAATCCAGATTGAGTCTCTGGCGCATCCAGGCACCTCTCTTGTAGAAGAAGAGGTCAACCAGGAACACAACAATAGAACCAATAACAATAGCAAACCAGATGTGTTCGATTGGATGTCCGGTAAGCATCAGAATTGCAGACAGACCGGCCTGCACAATAACCTGACCGGTGATTGCTGCATACATACCAGGTCTCGTAGCTCCCGCACCGTTCATTGCGAATCCCATCGTCATAGCAGATGCAATGATGAAGTAAGAGAACGGCACAACCTGCATAAAGGTGATTCCAATAGCAAGAGACTCACCGGTCAGACCAAAGAATCCTAAGAGATACGGAGCAGTGAACAGATACAGAACCGCAACACAGAGCATGAAGATGATATTTGCCGTAACTGCATAGCGAACAGTCTTCTTTGCTCTCTCCGGATTCTGCGCACCTAAATTCTGGCCAACCATAACCGCAACACCAGTACAGAGACCCATTGCAACGATTAAACCGAGCATATCAAGTCTGATACACATACCGTATGCGGCAATTGCTGCCTCGCCGTATGCAGCGATAATAACCATCATCAGAACCATGGCAAAGCTTCTGATACCGCTCTGTACTGCAGACGGAATCGCGATAATAAAAATATCACGGACAAGACGCGGCTCAAAGGTAAACTTCTTCGGGAACTTAATCGGACCGTGTCTGTGCTTTGGCAGATAATACATACACAGAATCAGCAGAAGAACACCAACTGCTCTGGATGTCAGGGATGCATATGCAGAACCTGCAAGACCGAATGCCGGGAAAATCCAGAGACCCTGAATCAGCGTCGGGTTTAAGATAATATTGACGATGTTGACACCAACCATCACAAACATCGGTGTTTTCGAGTCACCGGTACTCTGGAAGACGGTAGTCAGCGTCATCAGAAGCATCATAATGAAACTTCCCATCAGAGCCGGACGAAGGAAGTCCGCACCCTCTGCAGCGATTACTGCATCTCCCTGGCTCATGAAGAATAAAATCTCCTCAGACCAGAAGAAACCAACAATTGCCAGAAGGAAACTGAAAATCAGACCGAGATAAATTGCATGAGCCAACACAACCTGAATTCTTTCATATTTTTCCGAACCGTACGCACGGGAGACAAAAGCCGCCGTTGCGGTAACAATACCCATCAGCACAGTCGTTAAGACCATGATAACCGACACACTCAGCGTTCCGCCGGCGATAGATGTATCACCAAGCTCACCGATAAAGTGCATATCAACAACTTCCAGAACACTCTGGAGCATATTGCTGATAATAATCGGCAGGGCAATAATGAGGAGGGCTTTTCCTACATTACCGTCCGTTAACATATTCTTGTGTTCACTCATAACGATACCTCTATTTATGCGACGTATGACACGATAAAACTATAGTGAAAATACTAAGGTCTAGAAAAATCCAGGAAGCCGTCACGGCAGGAAAACAGCACAATCGCACAGACGGTCCAAAAAAAGAGAGATAGTATTATTTTATCTCCGGTTGATGTATATGGAAGAATGGCTTCACTTCGTCTTTCCTGGTACCGGTTCTGTTATTTCTTCGCCCGGTCTGCCGCAACCCCGTTCGTTCGGTTCAAACTGCACTACACCTATGACAAAGTGTATGCAAAACACCGTCCGTACCTTGCTCTTTCCAACCACACAACCCTGTGGGACTACCTCTTAGTCGGTGTTCCGTTCAGACGGCAGATGTACTATGTCGCAGGAGAACACCTTTTCAGAAACAAGATTCTGCGTACTGTCGTCATGAACTGTGCCGGTCTGATTATCAGAAAGAAGGGAGCACCCGCTGATGATATGATTCGCGAGATGAAGCAGGTCTTACAGTCCGGAGCCAACGTCTGGATGAGCCCGGAAGGCGCACGCTCAATCAATGGTGAGAGTGCATTCATCTCCCCGGCTACCGGAAAACTCGTCAAGGAATGTGCCGAACTCGGCGCAGCTCTTGTTACCTACCGCATCCACGGCGGCTACCTCCGCCGTCCGCGCTGGGGAAAGCACCAGAGAAAGGGAAGAATGTGGGGAGAGTTCGTTGCAGAATACTCACCGGAAGAACTGGTCTCCAAGTCCGTTGAGGAGATTAACGAAATCATCAACCGCGACATGTATGTCAACACCTTCGACGACCAGAAGAAGAACCCGACGCCATACACCGGTGAAGCCTTGGCAGAGAACCTGGAGACCACCTTATACGTCTGTCCGAAGTGTAAGGCAGTTGGAAAGCTCCACAGCAAAGACGACATCTTATCCTGTGAATGCGGATACAAAGTCCGCTTCACCGAGTACGGACTCTTCGAGGCTGCAGGCGATGACGAGCTCATTATCGATAACATCGCAACCTGGGACCACTGGCAGAGAGACTACTTCAAGGAAAGACTTCCGGAGTTCCTCGAATACCCGGCAGACAAGCCGGTCGAGTTCGACGACAACCAGGTCTTAAGCAGAATCGGCGCACTCAAGTCCGTTGACCGTTTAGGAACCGGACGCTTTGCCATCTACAAAGACCGCTTCGAGTTCGAATCCGCAGACGAAAAGTTCGTCTTCCCGTTCGCAGATATCGGAGGATTTGCCTTTTCGCTCCAGATGAAGATTCTCTTCTCCATGAAGGACGGGACCTACTACGAGGTCGACTCAACCATCCCGCGTTCAGCAGTAAAATACATGGTACTCTACCGCTTCCTCATTGGAAAAGAGTACTACTAATCCTTTTTTCCCTATAGCATCGGGTTCTTTATATGAACAGAGAGCCAATGCTGTTTATCTATGGTTCAATCGCAAATCGATACGAAATCCATTCTCCTCCTCATAGCAGTAGCCCTCGGCGGAATCATGGACGGGCTTGACGGGTCTATTGTAAATATCGCCCTTCCGATAATCGCCGCCGACTTCGGGGCAGATACCGGTTCTGTCTCCTGGATTGTCATCATCTATCTGCTGATGGTAGCAGGAACGATTCTTATCTTCGGCAACGTTGCCTCCCGCGGACATATCAAAAAGACCCTGATTGCCGGTTTTGTGCTGTTCACCGCGGCATCTGCGGTATGCGGAATCTCCGTGTCGCTTCCGATGCTGATTGCCGCCCGTCTCCTGCAGGGTCTTGGAGCTTCGATGATTATCGCGTGCGCCCCGATTATCTGCGTAAAGTTCATGCCGGCAAATGTGCTTGGTCTCTCATTCGGCGTCCTTACCGCGGCAACGTCTGTGGGATTTGCAGTCGGCCCTGCCCTCGGCGGCATTCTGACACATTATCTTTCCTGGAACTGGATCTTCTTAATCAACATCCCGATTGGAATCTTTGCCGTTCTCTACTGTCTCAAGGTCATCCCGAAAGGCGAAGCAGAAACAGCCGCTCCGTTTGACTGGCTTGGATCAATCCTGCTGTTTGCGGTGATGGCTTCCGGCATCTATGTTCTGGAACGCTTCCCGCACATGGGCTTTTCCCATCCGCAGATTGCAGGTCTTGCCGCTTTCTGTCTGGCAGCCGGTGTCATATTCTGCATTTATGAGCTCAAAGTCCGCCATCCGCTGATGAACCTCAAAGTCTTCACCAGTTTCCGTGTAAATGCAGTTATTCTGGCATTCGTTATCATTCAGGTTGTCTACTGCGGACTGTTGTATCTGATTCCTTTCTACCTGACCAACGCTGCACAGGTGGATTCCCTTACCAGCGGACTCTTCCTGCTGATTCCTCCACTGATTACGGCAATCTTCAGCGTACCGGTGAGCCGCTGGTCTGACAGAACCGGCAGACGCTGGTTCATGGTCGCATCCTCGCTGATGCTGGTAGTTATCAGCGCCCTGTATGCCTGTCTTATGCCGGAGTTCGGTCTTGCCCCGCTGATTATCGCCCTGATTCTCATGGGTTTATCAATCGCTGCAATCAGCGGCCCCGGGTCAGGAAGGATTGTTGAAGTGATGCCGGAAGGAGAAAAAGAGCTTGGATCTACGATTATGATGACCTGTGTCTACGGCGGAGGTGTTCTTGGAACTGCCCTCTATGCTGCAGTCTTTACACTGCTTACTGTATCTGACGGAATGGTCTTATCCTTCGCCGACCTCCCGACTGCCCTCTTCCTCTACGGATTCCACTGGGTTATGTTCTTCGGGGCAGTGGTTTCCCTGGCTGCGGTTGTTCTGTCTGCTGTTGTGCGTGACAGAAAAACCGCATAATTTTTCAGAATCGGTGCCTGAGCTTCTTCCGATTTTCAGCAGAGATGTTGCCGCAAGCCTCAGGTATATTACTCCGCCAGACAGAATAGAAGATATCATTATGGTGACGAAATCACCTGTTCTGTCTGATGAAGAGATTTCTTGGACTCTTCGAAACCTGCTGAATGCCTATGAATCAGCCGACCTCCCAAAGCTCCAGGAACTTGTGGCCAGAGATGTCGACATTCACGTGCATGAACTCGATTTTTATGGAAGATCAGCTTTCATGAGAATCTATACTCCTGAGCGGGTTATCCTGACTAAGTACACGGTAAAATCAGAAGGAACTGTCGGATGGAGCTATGGAACAATTACCCGGCAGAATATGGTGATGCACTTCAGTGCCGTCTTCCGGGAAAACCGGCGTCACCACTGGAAGATGGTACATCTTCATCTCTCGGATGCAAGTTTATAGAGGGGAAAAACCTCTTTTTTTCAAAAAAAAGTTATGAGTTGTTTGCCGCTTCTGCACGTGCTGCGAGTGCAAATGCTGCGTTTTCTGCATCTTCCATAATCTCTTCAGCACCCGGTATGACTCCTTCGTACATGAGGATTTCACCGTTACAGATGGTCGTCTCAACAGCAAGACCGTTTGTTGCATAAACAGCATTGGAATCCGCGTTGAAGCAGGGGACATTCATCGGGTTTCTGCCGACGAGGATGATGTCTGCAAGGTAGCCTTCAGCAATCACACCGGCATTGATTCCAAGAGCTTTGAATCCGTTGCGGGATGCAACATGCAGAGCTTCGGATGCCGGAAGTGCAGTCGGGTCGTTCCAGAAGAACTTCTGGAGAATAGCTGCGGTTTTCATCTCGGCAAACATATCAAGATCGTTGTTAGACGATGCTCCGTCAGTACCCAGAGCGACGTTGACACCTGCTGCCTTCATCTCCGGGTAGGGAAGGGCTCTGTTTCCGGCGAGTTTCATGTTCGAGACCGGGTTGTGAACTGCCGTTACCCCGCGTTCTGCATAGAGACGGATGTCATCTGCATCAAGCCAGCAGGAGTGTGCTGCGATACAGGACGGAGAAAGGACACCGCATTTGTCAAGCCATGCCGGCGGTCTCATGCCGTGGGCTGCAACACAGTCAATAACTTCCTGCTCGGTCTCGGAGACGTGAATGTGCAGCGGGACATTTTCCGCCTTTGCATACTCGGCACACCAGCGAAGACCCTCTTCGGAGACGGTGTAAACTGCATGCGGGGAAACTCCGGGGATGATTCTTTCGTTCTTTCTCTCTTTGAGGTTTTTGACCGTTGCCTGCATGGCACGTTTTTCAGACTCGAGCTTTTCTTCATCCCCGCCGTCAATCATACAGTAGGAAAGACATGCACGAATACCGGACTCTTCAACTGCGTCTGCTGCTGCCTCCATCATGAAGTACATATCGTTGAAGGCAGTCGTTCCGGTACGAATCATCTCCAGACAGGCGAGTTTGACGCCTGCATAAATGTCTGCCTCGGTTAAATGTGCCTCTGTCGGCCAGATTTTAGTAGAGAGCCAGGGGAAGAGCTGCATGTCATCAGCATATCCGCGGAGTAACTCCATGGCTGCGTGGGTGTGCATGTTGCACATGGCAGGAAGGGCTGTTGCACGGTTTGCATCGAGGACAAGTTCTGCCTCGTGGTCGGTGATTTTTTCAGCAACTGCACCAATTTTTCCGGTGCCGTCAAGGTAGATTTCCTGAATTTTACCATTGACGCGTGCGTTTCTGATGAGGATTGGGACCTGCTGTCTATAGATGTCGATGTCTTCTGTCATGCGAATTTCTCCACGATTCCTTTGATGAGTGCGGTTACTTTGTCTCCGTTCTGTTTGGCGATTCTGATGATTTCGTCATAGGAAGGAGCGCCTTCTCCTCCAATGCCGTTTGCGTAGTTGTCCACGGTACAAAGAGCTGCTGCCCGGATGCCGAGTTCATTTGCCAGGGTGAGTTCAGATGCCGCCGTCATACCGACGACATCCGTATGCATAGCAAAGTGTGCGATTTCTGCGGCAGTTTCAAAGCGCGGGCCGTTTGTCTGGAAGTAGACTCCGCGTTTTGCATCCGGAGCAAGCTCAAGAAGCCCGGAAGCGAGCTCTTCATCAATTACCGGCGGGACATGGCAGATGTCGTGTTCATGGAAGGTGGGAACCTTCCACGGAGAGAAGTATCCGGATGCAACAACCAGGCTTCCCAGCGGGATTTCCGCCTTCATACTGCCGGTAGAACCGATAGAAATCATCCGGTCAACGCCTAAGATTTTGAGGGCTGCAATGTGTGCCCGGTGATTTATCTGAGCCGGCGGAGTATTGAACTGATGCCGTTTGATGACAGTGATTTTTCCGGTGTAGACTTCTGCCGTCCCGTACGGGGTCGGGATGAGTTTGCGTTCGAGCGGAGGAAGTTCAGCCTGCAGGAGTGCTGTCCCTCCAATGATTCCGAGCATGATGCTATAATGTATCTCTCTTTGCGGTATTAATATGAACGAATAAGAGATACGACAGGAAGAGACAGGGCAATAAACAAAAAAGAAGAAGAAGGTTACTGCATCGTCTTTAACAGATACAAAACCTTACAGCAGTGACCCGCGCCCGTATCCGATGCGACGCCTAAGGGGCATGCGCTAACGCTTAGCCCCAAAGTCACTGCAATGTCTTTAACAGATACAAAACCTTACAGCAATGCTCCGCGAGAGACGTGAACAGATATGCTTCGTCTAATGATTTTCCTGCGGCAAAGGTGCCGTGACCTCTGGCGATGACGACTTTTGAGGTACAGAGCGCTTCAGCCACTGCATCAGCCAATGCCTGAGATCCGCATGCACCTTCAACGACCGGAATCTCGGAGGCGAACAGCTGTCCTTCGCTGTCGACCGTACGGATAGTATCGTACAGAAGCGAAAGCGCAACCGCATGCTGCGGATGAGCGTGAACAATTGCCTGGTGTTCAGTTGCGTTATAGACCGCAGTATGCACCCGCCACTCACTGGAAGCACCGGGTGTCATTCTGCCGTTTCTCGGCATCAGAACAAGCTCTGCCGGGTCGGCATCAAGATACGAACCCGTACGGGTAATGAAATACCCTTCCGGAGTCAGCACACTCATATTGCCGAAGTTTCCGCCGACCAAGTGCTCGGCAAACAGCCGGCGTCCGATACGGGAAAACTCCGCAGCAGTCTTAGAGCTCATTATTCATCAGACGAACGAGAACAGCTTTCTGTGCGTGCAGTCTGTTTTCCGCCTGATCCCAGACACCGCTCTGCATCGAGTCGATAACCTCGTCAGTAATCTCCTCGCCTCTGTGTGCCGGAAGACAGTGGAGAACAATTGCATCGTCTGCAGCTTTTCTGAGCAGGTCCATGTTTAACTGATATCCGACGAAGTCCTTGAGCTTCTCGTCTTTGATATCCTCTTCACCCATGGAAATCCACGTGTCGGTGTAGATTGCATGAGAGTCAGTGACAGCATCAACCGGGTTGTCATAGAACCTGACTTTTCCGCCGTTGTCCTGTGCGAAAGCAACTGCTCCCGGATCCGGTTCGTATCCCTTCGGAGTGCTGACAGCAATCTCCATGCCGGTCTGGACAGATGCCATAATCAGAGAGTTTGCAACATTGTTTCCGTCTCCGATCCAGGCGATGCGCAGTCCATCCAACTCGCCGAACTTCTCTTTCAGAGTTAAGGAGTCAGCCATAATCTGACACGGGTGTTCCTTGTCGGATAATGCGTTGATGACCGGGATACTTGCGTACTTGGCAAACTCGGTGATGGTCTCATGCTTGTAGGTACGCATGATAACGCCCTGCAGGAAGCGGGACATAACACGTGCAGTGTCCGGAATAGTCTCGCCTCTGCCAAGCTGGGTGTCTTTGGAGTTTAAGTAGAGAGCATATCCGCCAAGCTCATGCATACCCACGTCAAAGGAGATACGGGTTCTGGTGGATGCCTTCTCGAAAATCATACCGAGATTCTTTCCGGCGAGGTACGGGTGCGGAATGTTTGCCGAGCGCTGGCGCTTCATGCGGGCGGCAAGGGTTAAGATATCATCGTATGCCTCTGGAGTGAGGTCAGAGATAGAGAGAAAATCCTTCATAGTCAGTTCTTCCTCAGCTCGTCCATGTGAGCAATACGCTTTGCGAAGAGTGCTGCTGTTCCAATATCGCTTCTGTAGCGGATGTTTCCGCTGACATTCTTACAGGCTGCCTCTGCATACTGTTCTGCCTCTTCCAGGCTGTTGCCGACACCGACGTATGCCATAGTACGGGAGGTGATGGTTTCTAAGACACCGGCATCGTTTTCGACAACGTTTGCATAGTAAAGGACAGTGTTATCAGCAGCGCCGGTGGTAATCGGATCTCCGGCGTGCGGAGCATCCGGATATCCTGCCGGGACGATGTACTTACAGACGGTTGCCTTCTTTGCAAAGGAAACATCTTCTGCAGCAAGGCATCCTTCTGCGATATGCTCTGCGATAACTGCAAAGTCGGAGTCAAGGAGCGTTAAAACATTCATTGCCTCCGGGTCACCGAAGCGGGCATTGAACTCAATGACCTTCGGACCGTCTCTGGTGTTCATGAACTGACCGTAGAGGATACCCTGATACGGGCAGCCTTCTTCTGCAAGGGCTGCAACGGTCTCTTTCATGATGGTAAATGCTGCATCATAGTCTGCGTCAGAGACGAACGGGAACTTCTGGGTCTCGAGAGAGTAGGAACCCATACCGCCGGTGTTCGGTCCGATATCGCCTTCGAATGCACGCTTGTGATCCTGGACAAGCGGCATCGGGACAAGAGTCTTGCCGTCAGTGAATGCCATTAACGTGAACTCTTCACCGAGCAGGCGTTCTTCCAAGATGATTTCCTGGTCTTTAAGGGTTAATGCGTACTCGACAGCGCCCTCTCTGTCAACCTGTTCTCCCATGACCTTGACGCCTTTTCCACCGGTAAGTCCGGTCGGCTTGACAGCGAGTTCTCCTTCGTAGGAGCGGATATATTCAGCTGCTTCCTCCGGGGTTTTGCAGATCTTGTATCCCGGACATCCGGCGATTCCGTGCTTCTGCATTAACTCGCGGCAGAATCCCTTGTCAGTCTCGATTCTGGCTGCTGCCTTCTTCGGACCGACACAGCCGATTCCGACAGCGGTAAGTGCATCAGCAAGACCTGCCTGCAGCGGTGCTTCCGGTCCAATTACGGCATATTTGATATTGTGCTGTTTGGCGAAGTCAACAACTGCTTCTACATCGGTTTCTGCATGGAGGAAGACCTCACGGGCAAGTTTTGCAATTCCCGGGTTCTTCTTTCCCATGACACTGTAGAGTTCGACACTGCTGTTTCTGCTAAGTGCTGCTGCGATAGCGTGTTCTCGTCCGCCGCCTCCGGCAACAAGGATTTTCATATCCCTATATGTTGGCCGTACTACATCATAAATAAAACGTCTCTTCAAGCATCGATTACCGCAAAGTTACTGACAGTATCCCGCCAAACTGCCTGTCAGGATTGCCACGCAGAAATGATTGAGACACCGTGAACAGGTACGCAGACAGGCGTTCTCCGCAAATCCAAAGAGAACTCCTCCGACGCATATAAACACTTTCAACGCAAAATTATACTCACAATTTGGAAGTCACTGGATATGACGTACAAAGAACTCGACGCAAAATATTTCATGCCCTGCTTCGGACGGTCAATGCAGATTGTCAAAGGAGAGGGCTGTACGGTCTATGATGACTGCGGAAACTCCTATCTTGACCTCGTTGCAGGAATTGCTGTCTGCAGCACGGGACACTGCCACCCGAAAGTGGTTGATGCCATCTGCACGCAGGCACAGAAGCTCATTCACTGCTCCAACCTCTACTATGTAGAAGGACAGGCAGAGTTTGCCGAGAAGCTCTCGAAAGCATCCGGCATGGGAAAGGTCTTCTTCGGAAACAGCGGAGCTGAGGCAAACGAAGCAGCCATGAAACTCGCCCGTGTCCGCTCCGGCCGCAAAAACTTTGTTTCCTTTACCCACGACTTCCACGGAAGAACCATCGGCTCGTTAGCCGTTACCCACAAACCGGCAATCCGTGAGCCGTTTGAGCCGCTTGGCACTCCCTGTACTTTTGCCGAGTATGGTGACTTAGAGGAACTCAAAAACCTCGTAAACAAAGATACTGCTGCCGTCATTCTCGAACCAATCCAGGGAGAGACGGGAGTCATTATTCCGGACGATGACTTCCTCCCGGGAGTTCGCGATATCTGTGATGATGCAGGCGCATACATGATTGTCGATGAAGTCCAGACCGGAATGGGCAGAACCGGAGAATGGTTCGCCTTCCAGCACAGCAAGGTAATGCCGGACATCATCTCGGTTGCAAAAGGAATCGCATCCGGTTTCCCGATGGGAGCTATCATCGCCCGCGAAGGCCTCGAGTTTACCAGAAGCGAGCACGGCAGTACCTTTGCCGGAGGTCCTGTCGCCTGCGCTGCAGGACTTGCAACCTACAATGTCATCGAAGAAGTCTTACCTGAAGTTGCCGCAAAGGGTGAACTCTTCAGACAGGGTCTTGCCCGCTTCAACCCGCGTGTCCGCGGATTAATGGTCGGATTTACCATTGGTGACAGAGCAGGAGAACTTGCCGCAGAATGCCAGAAGAACGGAGTCCTGATTAATGTGGCAGCTGATGGAAACGTCCGCTTAGTCCCGCCGCTTGTCATCTCCGCAGAAGAAATTGCCCGTGCAGTCGAGGTTATCAATGCAGCCGCAGATACGCTCGGAATATAACGGAAAAGGCTACGTCTACGCGGCATCCGCTTCAGACATCGCCAAAGAGACCGGCTTTGAAAAGATTGCCCGCTTAGCCTCCAACGAAAACCCGTTCGAACCATCGCCGGCAATCAGAGAAGCCGCATCAGCAGCGCTTGCTGATATCAACCGCTACCCGGACCCGTCGTCTGCAGCACTTCGCGCTGCCATTCGCCGCTGTATCTACGATGCTCCGGTTGTTGTCTCCGGGTCAGGAATGGACGGCGTTATCGAGACGGTCATCCGCGTTGTTGTTGCTCCGGGAGATAAGGTCGCCGTTGCGTCACCGACCTTCTCTGTCTACGGGCTTGCCGCAAAGGCCGCATCCGCTGAGATTATCAACATCCCGGCAAAGGAAGACTTCACCATTGATGTCGATGCATTCATCGAAGGGGCAAAGGATGCAAAACTTTCCTTCCTCTGCACCCCGAACAACCCGACCGGAACAACCGTGCCGGCAGAGGATGTGGAGCGGATTTTACAGAACATCAGCGGTTTCCTCTTCCTTGACTGTGCATACATCGAGTTCGCAGACGAAGACTACTACCGCCTGCTGACATATGACAACCTCATCATCGGAAGAACGCTTTCCAAAGTGTACGGTCTTGCCGGTCTTCGTATCGGCTATGCCTTCGTTCCGGAATGGTTCGTCGGACCTTACATGGCAGGCGTTACGCCGTTTTCCTTAAACTGTGTCTCGGAAGCAGCAGGAGTTGCCGCTCTGGAAAATCCTGAGTGCCGTGATGCGTTAGTTGCCCACGTACGTGCCTGGAGAAAACGTTTCGAAGAGGAGATTCCGTTCCCGGTTCTTCCAAGCGGGGCAAACTTTGTCCTCATCAACACTGCACCGATAAAAAGCGACGATGCGGTAAAACAGCTCCAGAAACAGGGAGTGTTAGTACGTTCCTGCTCGAGCTTCCCCGGCCTTGGCGAGACCTATGTCCGTGTGTCGGTCGGTGACGACTGGGAGAACGAACGCTTCCTTTCGGCGGTGAAGGAGCTGTGTTAGTCGGCATCACCGGAACTCCGGGGACCGGCAAAACCTCTGTTGCCCAGGCTCTGCGTAAACGGGGCATTGATGTCCTTGACCTGAAGACAACCGTCGGGCCCTTTGTCCTCGAACATGATGACGAGATGGGGGCAGACATCGTCGATGTTGAGGCATGGGCTGCAGAACACACCTTCCTTGAAGGATTTGCAGAAGGAGCAATTGCTCACTTCCTCCCCTGCGAAAAGATTATTGTTCTTCGCTGCAGACCTGACGTCTTATCAGAGCGTCTTGCTCCGCGTGGATATTCCGCGGAAAAAATCCGTGAGAATGCTGAAGCAGAGGCACTTGATGTTATCTTAATCGAAACGGCTGACGCATTTGCGGCAGAACAAATATATGAAATCGACACTACATCTATAGATAGTGAAACCGCGGCAGACCAGATTCTTGCCTTTGCAGAAGGCAGAATCCCTGCTTCGTTTGGTTCTTTAGACTGGTCGGAATATGTGATGTCATTATGAGTCTTGAATCCCTTCGTCCCAAAATCCAGTGGTTCTTAACCCCTACCGCACGGTTCTTCTCCAAACTGCCGATTACGCCGAATATGTGGAGCGTTATCTCTCTCTTCTGTGCGTTTGCCGCCGGTATCTTCTTCGCATTCGGCTACCCGCTTCTTGGTGTTCTGTTTGTTGTCTTAAATGCCTGTCTTGATGTGTTAGACGGAGCACTTGCACGCTATATGGGAATCGCAAGCCCGGTTGGTGATTATCTTGACCATGTCTTCGACCGGTATGCAGACACGGCAATCGTCATCGGTATCCTTGTATGGGGAGTGCAGGTCTGGAACTGTCCGGTACCGGCCTGGGTAATCGGTATGTTTGCCATCACCGGCGTTCTGCTTTCCTCCTATATGGGAACACAGGCACAGGCTGTCGGTATGAAGAGAAACTACGGCGGTATTCTCGGCAGAGCAGACAGACTGATTCTGCTGACGGTGCTTGGTATCGCTGAGTTCATCTATCCAAATCCGTTCCTGTTCGGTCTGACCTTCCTTGGGTGGCTTCTGGTCATCTATGGTCTCTTTGGACACATCACTGCAGTACAGCGTTTCGTGATGGGTATCAAAGAACTCAACGCACAGCACCGGAAATAACCTCCTATTTTTTCCCATACAGTACGCATATCTATATCCCGTTAAAGACCCGAATATATAGCAATGACTCATATACTCGCCCTAAACGGAAGCCCGCGGAGAAACGGAAACACCGAAACAGTTCTCAATGCATTCTTACGCGGAGCAGAAGAAGCAGGCGCAACAATCGAAAATATCCGCCTCTCCTCCCTCACCTTCAAAAACTGTCTTGGATGCAACGCCTGCCACAAAAAAGGCGTCTGTGTCATTACTGATGAGTTAACCGAAGTCTTCGAAAAAGTCATGGCCTGCGACATCCTGGTTCTCGCATCCCCTATTTATTCCATGACCGTAACCGCCGAGATGAAAGGTTTCATCGACCGCGGACAGTATCTCTGGGCACAGAAATTCAAGACACAAACACTCACCTTCAGTGAGGAGCATCTGAAAAAGCACGTGGGTGTGTTCCTTTCCACCTCCGGACAGGGTCTCCCGATTATGTTCGATGCCGCATTCCCGGTTGTCAGGGCACTCTTCAATGATGCAGGATTTTCCTACACTGAAAATGTCCTCTTCCCCGGAATGGACGAGCACGGAGGTGTAAAAGCCTGGCCGGAAAGTGTTGATGAAGCATTTGCCCGCGGAAAAGAGCTCGTTTACCGATTAATAAACGAGCCGTAATTCCGTCCGGCATCTTCGGTTAAAAACAGATCAATACCGCATTCCATAAGAGCCTCAGCCGCTGCAGCTGTGGTTCTTGCCTCTTTTGCCTGTGCCGCAAGCTGGCGTTTTACCGCAGTTCTCTGCCGCATGGGCGTAAATGACAGATTCAGTTCCGCATCCCAGAAGATAAGACCGCCGGCAGGTGCCGGATGCACTCTCCAGGTCGGTGCAGTAAGCTGTTCTGTGACGGTCTCCGGAGGAGTTAGTCCAAGACCAACAGCCTCTAAAATTCCTGCCATACCGCGAACCATGTTCCAGAGGAAACTCTTTGCGGAGACCTCAAAAACCGGCAGACCGTTCTCTCCGGCAAATACTTTTGCAGAGGTTACAGTACGAACCGGGTCGCGTCCCGGTTCCATCTTGGAAAATCCTGAGAAGTCATGTACGCCGACAAAGGTCTCTGCTGCCTGCTGCATAAGACTGATGTCAAGCGGATAGGGGAACAGATACCGGTAGGTACGAATCCCTGCAGCATATCGCGGATAAAAATCATCGTCAACCTCCGCGTACTCAACGCACCAGATATCCGGCGGGAGATGGAAGTTCATCGATTCGATAAACTTCTTCGGATTCTCCGGCGTCACCGAGACCAGCTGCCGGCGTGCAGAGACGCCTTTGTCTGTTCTGCCTGCCGTGCGAAACGATGCGGACTTTGCATCGGCCCATGCTCCACACGAGATGCCGGCTTTAATGAACTCGCCTTCCACAGTCCGCTTATCCGGCTGGAACTGTGAACCGGCAAATCCCTGCCCGAAATACCCGACGACAACTGCCAGTTTCATGAAGCTCTGGTCCGGTGCAGACGGCTGCGGATTTTACGTTTGACGTTGTTCTTCGACTGGCGGATATACGTGGATACCGGGGTCTTTATGCAGCGGGCAGTGATTCTGCCAGCTTTAATTGCGGCAAGGATTGCTTCTGAAGTCCGCTCTTCGGCATCAATAATATTCTCGCCGAACCCCACATACTCGCAGTCATGTGCATCCGAGCCTGCGGTAATCGGTTTGCCGTACCGGCGGGCAATACGGGCTGCCTTGCTGTTTGCAGTCCCGACATAGTAGCGGCTGTTGTATGCCTCAAGAGCGTCTGCTTCCCGGAGAGCACGCCGGTTACGAAGACCAACAGCATGGCGGAAGTAGTGGAACGGATGCGGAACAATCGTCAGGCATCCATCTGCCTTTGCCTCAGCAATCGTTTCACGGGCAGGTTTTCCGGCGGCATACTCCTTCGTGGTCCCGAGCACTAAGACATGTCCGTCTTTGGTTGAGACCTCAATTCCCGGAATAATAATGATGTCTGCATCAATCGAAAGAGCCTGCAGTGCTCCGGTTGTTGTGTCATGATCAGTAACTGCGACCGCATCAAGACCGCGGGCTTTTGCTGCTTCGATGACCTTTTCCACCGGGCAGTGACCGTCAGCGGAGGCGTTTGTGTGGATATGCAGGTCACAGAGAAGTTGTACCATACCTACTCCTGATTCAGCCGCTGTAAGATTCTCTCTTTCTTTGCTTTTGCTGCATCTGCAGCCCGGTCAATACCGCGTTTCATCTCGTCAAAGTCGCGTCCTGCCCGGTCAACAACCTTCTTCAGCGGTGTGTACGGGGCTTCGCGGAACTTCGGCGTAAAGGCATCTTCGACTCCGTCTTTTACCAGGCGGGCAACACCTTCTCCTTCGCGGACATATCCGATTCTCTTCATCGTAACACCAGCTTCACCGACTACGCGGATAATTTCATCCGCATACTCCGGCGGAGCGATGACGAGCAGTGCATCTAAAGAGACTCCAAGATAGTCGATACCGAGTTTGTCTAAAAGTTCAAGGACCTTTGGTGCGATTAAGCCGCGAAGCGGGGCATCTTCGACAACAACGGTACATCCTGCTGTGTCAGCAATCTCATGAACATCACCCCGGAGACCGCCGTTTGTGACATCAGTCATGGAGTGGATGTGACAGAAGACATCCGAATGGATAAGACGGTCGCAGGCTTTGAGGAAGTGGAGGTTGATGGTCTCGTCAACAACATCTGCATTTCCTGAGTAAAGTGCGGCAGTACAAATCGTGCCTCCGCCTGAGCCTTCGGTCATAAGCAGGACGTCACCCGGTGCAGTTGCACTGCGGGCGGTAACGTGAGATGCAACACCGACCACTCCGACACAGCCGGTCATACGGTCCCCAATCACCATATCTCCGCCGATACGAAGCGTTGATCCGGCGATTAACGGGACGCCTAAGGCATCAGAGACAGTGGTAATTCCGGCAGTATAGTCGAAGAGCTTTGCCACATCTCCGTCATCGGCAATGTGGACATCCGAGATAAGGCCGACCGGCGTTGCTCCCATCACATAGACATCGCGAAGTGTTGCACGTGCCGCGTGGAAGCCGGCAAGGAAGGGGAAGTCTGAAAGACGCGAGTGCATACCGTCGACAGTGGTAATCACATACTGATCGCCGGCTTTGACGACGCCGCCGTCATCCATCTGATCAACACCGACGTCTGCATTGGTTTTGCCAATGACATGGGCAATCTTCCGGTGGGCATAGAAGTCCCCGGAACCACGGGAACCGACACCGAACTCTCCCATCGTAACTCCGGCCGGCTCATAGGTGAACAGATCACTGGTAAGACCGGAGGTAATTTTTGCCTCCTCGATGACAGCGCCTGCAATCTCTTCTGCATATGCGGGGTCAATTGTTTTGATATCCAGGATCCGTTCGGCAAGACGGGTTTTGATTTCTGCTTCCGGAATATTCTTTTTCATGCTCCGGCGGACAAAGCCTTCGACATCCATAGTATACATACTCTGTCCGGAGATGAGATAAAGTAATCTGTCCATGGTCTTGTATTCCCGCAGACAGAATACTCCCTGAGAAAAAGCGATCTGCCGGTTATATTTTATCCTCTTACATTCAACCAAATAAAGAATGAAAGATATGGCCTTTGCAGTCTCGGTCGCCGGTTCGGATTCCTCTGCCGGAGCCGGACTTCAGGTTGATTTAAAGACGATGACCGCCTGCGGAGTCTGGGGGATGACCGTAGTCGCGGCATTAACTGCCCAGAACGGCCACAAGGTTTCAGCGGTCGAGGGAGTTTCGAGTCCGTTTATCGCTGAGCAGGTAGCAGCCTTGGAAGAGGAGTTTGCCATTGGATGCTACAAAACCGGCATGCTCATGAACGCAGAAACCGTCGCGGCAGCAGCTTCTGCTATCCCGAAGACAACCCCGCTTGTCGTTGACCCGGTGATGGTTTCCACCAGCCGTGCCCGGCTTTTGGATGAGGAAGGAGAGGACGCGGTAATATC
>JAFZFW010000132.1 GCA_017555685.1 Methanocorpusculum sp. | reverse complement strand
CATCACTGATACAGCAGACGGATTTCTTGCACGGCATCTGCATGCAGAAAGCCGGTTTGGTGCTGCATTAGACGGGTGCGCGGATGCGGTGTTCTTCCTGATTTCGCTGACAATATTTCTGTCATATTTCTCCTTCCCGCTGTGGGTTTGGGGAGTCTGTTTCTGTGTTGCCGCGGTAAAAATTGCCGCACTCATTCTGCGGTATAAAAAAACCGGAGTATTCGGGTTCTCATCAGGCAGGCTGAACAAAGCAGCAGGCGTTGTGCTGTTTCTTTTTCCCTTCCTTGCACTCGCTGCAGGAATAGAAGCGGCTGCCATTATCTGCGGAATTGCTGCAGCAGTTGCGGCAGTATATGAATTACACACGGTGCGTGTGTCGTAAAAAAGTTATGCAGGAGATACTCTTTCGAGAATATCTCCATAGATGACATCCTGCAGGGTGCCGTCTTCTAAGAGTACGAAATCAGTCATGTCTGCATATTCCAGAATACCTCCAGCATCTGTTGGCGTGAAGTAGTAGAGGTAGACATTCAGGAACTCTTCGGTCTTTCCGTCATAGATGGAACAGACACAGACTCCGTCATCACGGAATTCATAGGTTATGATTTCTGAGCCGTCCTCAGAAGTTCCTACCCAGATACCGTCGATTTCTTCAAAGATGACGGTCTCTCCCATACTGGGTTTCAGTTTTCCGTCTTCAATGGAGTAGGTTTCCACATATCTGATGGAAATCTGGTTCTCTGCATACTCATCCCAGCGTAACTCAGTTACATACGGCTCATCTCCGGTCTCATAAATGGTCTCGACACCAGTTCCGTCTTCGTTGAAGACATAGGTGTAGTAGTACCCTCCATCATCTCCTTCCGGGAGGACTTCAGTCCAGACGCCGCCGAACATTTCCTCACCATCTGCAAGGCTGTAGATATACTGATAATCATCAGTCATGGTTTTACCGTCTTCAGAGAAGGTAAAGATTGACGGAATCTCACATCGATAGGTGCCTTCAGGTGTTTTTTCCCAGAATACCGGGTAGATGTATTTGTCCTCCTCATCTGAGTAGGATTCCTGAATCTCTCCGGTTCCACCTTCTTCAAAGGTCAGCAGATAAGACATGGAATATTCATCATACTGAATCGGCTCTACGGTCTGCCAGCTTCCAAGAATCGGATCGGCAGTGGTAACACAGCCAGCGGTCAGGATGACAGCAGCTGTGAGAAGCAGAAGTCCTGCGATTTTTTTCATACCAATATCTTCGCAGGAAAAAGAGAAATATTTGTCTCTCAGATGAGAGGGTCCGGCTGTTTTCCCATGTCGCAGACAGGGAGTTTCATGTTCTTGATTAAGAGCGGCTCGTTTGTGTCCATCAGGCGCTCTAAGACGATGCGTTTTCCCATTGCAGAGACTGCAAAGACCGGAACTCCCACTCCTCCCTGTACAACCGCGTACTCCGCTGCGGCATCACGGATGTGCTGTGATGCGCAGGCGAAGACAAGGTCGGATGCGGCACACAGGCGTTTTGCATCGTCAAGAGATGCGACACCGGTAGTGTGAACGCCGATGATTACCGCATCCGGATAGACAGAACGGATTTCTTCAGCTAACGCATGCTGGAATCCTGCAACAGTTACCGCGACCGTTTCAAATCCGCGTCTCTTTGCTTCGGCAACTCCGGCTAAGGCGTCTAAGGATGCAGTCTCTTTGTCTACAACGATGCCTCCGGCTTCTTCGATTGCGCTGATAACTTCTTCGTACGGCACGGTCTCAACAAGCCCGGACATTCTGCCGCCGATTCCCTGAATGAGTTTTGGGTCGGTTACAATCACGGTACCTGCGCCGTCACAGCAGATGACTGCGGCATCAACGGTTTTGTTTTTGAGTGCGGTTGTTAACAGTTCGGATGCCCCGAAGAGTACCTGCGATTCGTCATCCAGGACCTCGCGGTTTCTCGTGCACATGCCGAATGCGGATATCCGGTGCTCGATATTTTTCCGCACGGCATCCGGGGTTACCGGGTTGATGGGGGAGGCGAAGCGTTTGGCAAACGGACAGAAGGATATTTTCGGCTCGCCGACTTCGGTTACTTTACCGTTTTCGATGACAAGCCGCGTCATGCCTGCGGCTTCGATTACATGCCGGTCTTTCATGATGGTATTTTTGCTCGCGGATGATATAGGGTTTTCCGGAACCGACTCCTCTACCTTTGGATTATGAGAGAGAAATTTCTGCAAAATGCCTCTGGACACATGAGGTAAAAACACAGACCACACAGACGCTCCCTTCGGTCGCGCAACGCGTCGCTGTCGGCTGACGCCGACCTGCTACCGCAGCCGCTTTGGCGTTGCTTTGGAATTTTGTGATTATTTGAGCGACCACAAAGCGGCTGCGGCAGCAGTTCGTGAGCGTCAGCGAACGAAAGCGACTGGTCGCTGCGCCGTAGGCGCGTCTGCGTTGTCTGTGTTTTTTCCTCAGGTCTCCGAAGCTATGAGAAAACCCAACACCAACCGTCACCGCTCCAAAAACTTCCTTACCACCGGAAGCCCCATCTTATACACCCGCCCCTCCATCACCGTCTTGACCTCATCCAAATAATCCCGGATTAGAATCCCCTGCGGACACTTCCTCTCGCACAGCCCGCAGCCCACACACGAAGAAGCCGCAGCCGAATGCTCTTTCAAAGACGTGCAGGTCACATACGAGAGCATTCCGGCAAACCACCCCTGCGACCAGCGCAGATTATACGAGGCAAAACACGACGGGATATCCACTCCTTTCGGGCAGGGCATACAGTATCCGCAGGACGTGCAGGGGACGCGGATTTCCTCATTCAGCACTGAGCAGACCGTATCGTATACTGCAAGCTCCTCTTCTGAAAGGGAGTTTGCGGCCGCGCGTTCTGCGGATGCACAATTCTCTGCTACCTGCGAGACATCATTCATTCCGGATAAAACAACAGTGACCTCCGGGAAGTTCCAGAGCCAGCGAAGGGCATGCTCTACCGGGCTCTTCGTCGGGTCAGCATCAGTAAACACCTGCTCTGCCTTCTTCGGGAGGCGGACAAGGCTTCCACCCCGAAGGGGCTCCATCACAAAGACCGGCAGCCCTTTCTCTGCTGCGTACCGCATACCGGCAATTCCCGCCTGCGAGTGGGCATCGAGATAATTTATCTGAATCTGGCAGAAGTCCCAGTCATATATATCGATGAGCTCCTTGAACTCCGCCGTTCCTCCATGGTAGGAAAAGCCGAACTGCCGGATTTCACCCGCGGCCTTCTTGGCCTGCGCCCACTCAGCAATTCCAAGCGAGAGCAGACGCTTCCAGGACGCGAGGTCGCCTAACAT
>JAFZFW010000131.1 GCA_017555685.1 Methanocorpusculum sp. | reverse complement strand
ATTATTACCAACATGATTACCGGCGGCGAAGCAATTGCAGGTCTTGACTGGATTGGCATGTGGACCAACAACATTATCTGGGCAACCCTCGGTAACATTGTTGGTGCAGTCATCTTCATGGCAATCGTCTACTACTTCTGCTACAAGTCCGAGATTTGTGCACTCTGTGAAGTAAAATAAGATGATACCTCTGGGGGAAATCCCCCCACCTCATATTCATCTTGTTTCTGTTTTTCTGATTTTTTCTGAGTTTTTGTAAGGGGTTTTTCTCCGGTTTTTGTTTCTGATCCGCTTTGTATATATGGTATCAAAGCCAATATTTATGCCACATGTCTGAAAGCTACTCATGTGGTACCTCCGACAAACCACTGCTCGGTTGTACCGTAGGACAACTCTTGAACAGCATCGCGGCTAAATACCCGAACAACGATGCACTAGTAGCCTTTCAGCAGAACCCGTACGGCAAAGCTGTGTTAAATGCGTCTTTCTATACGAATCCGCATGAGGCTCTTGTTTCTGACGAGCCGAACAGCTACCGCGAACCGTATACGATTGCCCCGGCTGCATCTGCAACGCCGGTTCTCCGCTACACGTGGACGGAGTTCCTGCAGGCAGTAAATGATCTTGCAAAGGGTCTGATGATGCTGGGCGTTGAGCGCGGTATGCGTGTTGCTATCTGGGCTCTGAATTATGCTGAATGGATACTCGTACAGTTTGCAACGGCAAAAATCGGTGCTGTTATGGTTAATATTAACCCGGCGTACCGTACGTTCGAGCTCGAGTATGCACTAAAGCAGTCCGAAGTCGATACCTTAATTCTCCAGGGCAAGTTTAAGACGTCTGATTATGTCGGTATGTTCTACGAGGCATGTCCGGAGGCGTTTGAGTGCCGCCCGGGCAATATCAGATCGGAGAAGTTCCCATACTTAAGAAACGTTGTTTTCATGGGTGAGATTATCTACAATGGTATGTACCGCTGGAGTGAGATGATCGAGATGGGTAAGTTCATTTCTGATTCCGAGCTTGCCGACCGTGAGAATTCTGTTGAGTTCGATGATGCGTTAAATATCCAGTATACTTCCGGTACTACCGGATACCCGAAGGGAGTTACGTTATCCCACCACTCTGTGCTGAACAATGGTCTGATTATCGGTGACGGTATGGCGTTTACGGAGAATGATAAGCTCTGTATTCCGGTTCCGTTCTACCACTGTTTCGGTATGGTTCTGTCGAATATGGCATGCGTGACGCACGGTACGACGATGGTTATTCCGTGCCCGGCATTCGATGCGGAGGCTGTTCTGCAGGCTATTGAGGCGGAGAAGTGTACGGCAGTGCATGGTGTTCCGACGATGTTTATCGCAGAACTTGAGCACCCGAACTTCGATAAATATGACCTTTCGTCTCTGAGAACCGGTATTATGGCGGGTTCTCCGTGTCCGATTGAGAAGATGCGCGAAGTAGCCGAGAAGATGTATATGCGTGACATCGTTATCGTCTACGGTCAGACGGAGACCGCACCGGGTGTTACGATGTCTACGACGTCCGACTCTCTGGAGCTTCGTGTCTCTACGGTTGGCCGTGCTTTCCCGCACACGGAGATTAAGATTATTGACCCGAAGACGGGAAGAATCGTTCCGTACGGCGAGACTGGTGAGATTTGTGCCCGCGGTTACATGACGATGAAGGGTTACTACAACAACCCGCAGGCAACCCGTATGGTTATTGATGAGAACCACTGGCTGCACTCCGGCGATCTGGGTACGATGGATAAGGACGGCTATGTAAGAATGGTCGGACGTCTGAAGGAGATGGTTATCCGCGGCGGAGAAAACCTCTATCCAAGAGAAATCGAGGAGTTCCTGCACCAGCATCCGAAGATTTCTGATGTTTATGTCATTGGAGTTCCGGATGAGAAGTATGGTGAGGAGCTGTGCGCATGGGTGAAGGTTGAGGAGGGTTCAACGCTTACCGAAGAGGAAATCCGTGCATTCTGTGACGGTAAGATTGCCCGTATGAAGATTCCGCGGTACTACCGCTTCTGTGATACGTTCCCGATGACGGTTACGGGTAAGATTCAGAAGGGTGAGATGCAGAAGGTTTCTATTGCCGAGCTCGGGTTAGAGAAGGCAGCTGAGATTAAGACTGCATAAATTCTGTTGCTTCGATACCTCAGGGGCATGCGGCTAACGCCTTAGCCCCATAGTCTTTTTTTTTTTACAGTTCCTGCCTGATATCAAGGCGGATATGCAAAACAAAATCCAACAACAATCCGAACACTTCAAACAGTGTCGCAGGCAAAAAAAGAATGATATTCAGTACAGAAGCTGCAGGAACTTAAACGCTGCCATCGCCTCTGCATATTCCTTACGGAATGCCGGATTCTTATCCGGGTGGTACCGATCCCGTAAATCCCGGTATGCCAGAGACACCTCACTAAAACTTGCAGACTCATCCACGCCTAAAATCGCATAGGCCCGCTCCTTCGTCATCGGTTCAATCATAATAGATATACATACACCACCAACAGACAAATAGATTCCTTTTCAGACACAGATAAAAACATCCTCATCTCATTTTCAAGTCACAGCACATATATACGTAGTAAAACAAAGATTAACCGTATACCAATGTATGGCTTGCAGTGGTGTGCGGGTCATACATAAGGAGAGAATTACTGTGGATACAGGAACATTAGTTGGAATTCTTGCCGCATTCGTCATCTACTTTGTAGTGATGGTATATGCTGGTATCTACTACATGAAACGAAACCAGACCTCCAGTGATTACATCTTAGGAGGAAGAAAACTTGGTAAATTCGTCTCGGCAATGTCTGCCGAAGCATCTGATATGAGCGGATGGCTTCTCTTAGGACTGCCGGGTCTTGCATACTTAACCGGATTATCATCTGCCGGATGGACTGCAATCGGTTTAGCGATTGGTACTTACCTCAACTGGAAGTTCATCGCAAAGCGCCTTCGCGTCTACACCCACAAAGCAAATGACTCCATCACCATTCCGGAGTTCTTCAAGAACCGCTTCGGAGATAAGAAGGCATACACTTCGACCATTGCATCGATTTTCATTGTAATCTTCTTCATTGTCTACACCTCTTCTCAGTTCGCAGCAGGAGGAAAGTTATTCCACAACATCTTTGGAATTGATTACAGTGTTGCAATGTTCATCGGCGCAATTATCGTTGTTGCATACACCTTCTTAGGCGGATTCCGTGCTGTGTGTCTTACTGACACCATCCAGGCAGTCCTGATGTTCTTTGCACTTCTGCTTATCCCGATTGTCGCACTCTTCATGCTTGGTGACGGAGGCGCAAGCCTTGCAACCATTGACCCGAACATGTTATCTCTCTTCCACGACCCGACGACTGGTGAGTTCATCTCTGTCTTCGTGATTGTGTCTGGTCTTGCATGGGGATTCGGTTACTTCGGACAGCCGCACATTCTCCCGAGATTCATGGGTATCGAGAACCCGGCAGACATCCCGGCAGCACGCCGCATCGCAATGGTCTGGGTTGTTATTTCCCTTGCCGCAGCAATCTTCATTGGTCTCGTTGGACAGGTTTTCTTCAGCACCCCGCTTGTTGACTCTGAAACTGTCTTCATCGACATGACGGGAGGAGTTCTTGGCGCACTTCCATTCCTCGCTGGTATTGTATACTGTGGTATCCTTGGAGCAATCATGAGTACTGCATCTTCCCAGATGCTTGCAGCATCTTCTTCTATTGCACAGGATCTCTTCAAGACTGTAATCAAGAAAGACGCAGACGATAAACTTCTCTTCACTGTTTCCAGAATCAGTGTCTTACTCGTCGCAGCAGCAGCATTTACTATTGCACTTGACCCGAACAGCTCTGTCTTCGGAATCGTTTCCTTTGCATGGGCAGGATTTGGATGTTCCTTTGGTTCCGTCATTTTAGTCGGTCTCTTCTGGAAGCGCATGAACTGGCAGGGCGCTCTCGCTGGTATCCTTGTAGGAGGAATCACCACCTTCGTCTGGTACTATCTCGTTACTCCATTCTTCCCGCTCTACGAAATGGTGCCGGGAGTTATCCTCTCACTCCTTGCAATCTTTGTTGTCACGAAGATTACTTCCCCGCCGGCAAAAGAAATCACCGATACCTTCGACGAATACGTTGCAGAGATCGGAAGCGAGAGAACGTAAGTTCTCTAAAAACTATTTTTTCACTCGCCCGTATCTTCTGCGCGGCAAGCCCTTGGATTGATTCGAGCGCAAGTTGTTGACTTTTTTAAAACGCCTGCTTTGGCTTTGTTTGATTTATGCGGGTTGGATTTGGTGCGGGTGTGTTTTGTCGAAAACGGCAGAATAGCTTCGGTAGGAATTAGACAGAAGGGCTTTGCAGGAAATGCTATGGATACATATTGATGAAATATTAGCAATTTGCTCTTGACGCATGAGGATTTAACACAGACTACACAGACGCAGCCTTCGTCGCAAGCCCTTTGGACTTGCTCCTGGCTTGAGCCTTCGGCTCTCGCCGGCTGCGCAGCTCGTCGCTCTCGCTCCTTTCAGTCGCGAGCTGCTGCCGCAGCCGCTTTGGAGCTGCCATGTAGACAGTCAAATCCTCATTACTTTTCTTAAATCAGAAATAGCGACCACAAAGCGTCTGCGGCAGCAGTTCGCCGAAGGCGAAAGCGACTGGTCGCTGCGGGCGAAGGGCGAGAGGCACGAAGTGACTCAAGCCATTAGCACGATGGAACAGCGTGCGGTGCCCGCGTCTGTGTGGTCTGCGTTTTTT
>JAFZFW010000130.1 GCA_017555685.1 Methanocorpusculum sp. | reverse complement strand
CCTGGCACGCCTCATGCTCGAAGAGATGAGAATCGGAGTAGGCGAAGGAGTCGTAAAAGACGCGGTTGCAAAAGCCTTCGGAGTACCCTCTGAAGTAGTCGAACACGCACACCAGGCACTAAACGACTTAGGAGAAGTGGCCCTTCTTGCAAAAACCAATCCTGAAAAGCTTGCAGAGGTCACAATCACCCCCTTCAAACCAGTCAAAATGATGCTCGCACAGGCAGGCTCTATTACAGGCATGGTTGAAACCCATGGAACACTCGCCGCCGAAAACAAATATGACGGAAGCAGATTCCAGTTCCACAAATCAGGCGACCGCTGCGCAATTTACTCAAGACGCCTCGAAGAGATGACAGAATCCCTTCCAGACGTCGTCGAACTCCTCAAAAACGCCACCACCCATGACGTCATCATCGACGGAGAAGTAATCGCCATCCTAAACGGCAAACCCATGCCCTTCCAGACCGTGCTTCGCCGGATTAGAAGAAAACACGGAATCGAAGAAGCAAAAGAAGAAATCGAACTTCGTCCGTGCGTCTTTGACATCCTCGTATGTGACGGAAAAACATTAATCGACCTGCCGTTTACAAAACGCCGCGAAATCCTCGAATCCGTCATGACAGACTTCGTAGCACCACAGCTTGTAAGCAGCTCCGCAGAAGAGATTGAAAAATACTACCACGAAGCACTCGACGCCGGAAACGAAGGCATCATGCTCAAAGTAATCAATGCGCCCTACCTCCCCGGAAACCGCGGAAAACTCTGGATAAAAATCAAACCTGAAGTAGACACAATCGACTTAGTCGTCACAGGTGCCGAATGGGGAGAAGGAAAACGTGCCAAAGTATTCGGCTCATTTGTCCTCGCATGCCAGGACGAATCAGGAGAACTCCTCGAAATATCAAGGGTCGCAACAGGCATCGACGACGCCATGCTTGCCCACTTATTCGAACTCTTCAAAGACAAAATAATCTCCGAAAAAGGAAAAAGCGTCACATTCGAGCCTGACGTCATCTTCGAAGTCGGCTACGCAGAGCTCCAGAGAAGCACCAACTACGAAGCAGGATACGCCCTTCGCTTCCCCCGGTTCGTCAGACTCAGAGACGACAAAGACGTCTCCGAAATCGAAACCATGGAAAGCCTCGCCCGGCGTTACTCACTGCAGAACAAAGAAGAATAACAGCAGGCTCGGACAGGCTGTTTATTTATATTCATCCGCCCTATAATGAATTATCAATAGGTATTGGAGGCAGGAAACATGTTCATCATCATCAAAGGAGGGGATACTAATTGATGCGTAAATTAAAAGAGGAAGTCTTAGACTTCAAACCACGCCGCGCACTGCTTTCTGCAATTTGCGTAATAGTTGTCACCTGGCTGCTATCTTTTATTATGCCGACCGAAGCTTCCGAATTTGGAGCATGGTCGCTTCTTCCCGCAACGTTCCTGATTGTCTACATTTTTATCACCAAGAGAATCTTAGAATCCCTGGTGCTGTCGTGTCTCATGGGTCTCATTATGGCCGCAAAGACCGTAAATGTCGTCAGTGAGTTCAGTACGATTTTAACTGACACCATGCTCGACCCCGACATGGTATGGCTGATTATCGTCTGCGGTCTCATGGGAAGTATCATCTCTCTGATTGAACGCTCCGGAGGCGCAATCGGTTTTGGAAACTGGGCAGCCAAATGGGTGAAAGGAGAAAAATCCTCACTGGTCTGGACATGGATTATGGGTGTTGTCATCTTCCTCGATGATTACTTAAACTCCATGGCAGTGGGTTCCTGTATGCGGTCCTTAACTGACAAGTTCAAGGTTCCGCGTGAGATGCTCGCCTATGTCGTCGACTCAACCGCAGCACCGGTCTGTGTTCTTATCCCGATTTCAACCTGGGCAGTCTTTGCCGGAGGACTTTTGGAAGTCAACGGCTGGGCACCGGAAGGCATGGGTCTTATCTACTTCATCCAGACTATCCCGTACAACTTCTACGCATGGGTTGCCTTACTGATGGTCATTCTGGTAATCTTCAGAATCATCCCGGTCTTCGGCCCGATGAAGAAAGCCTACGCAAGAGTTGCCGCAGGCGGGCCGCTTGCACCGGAAGGCTCGGACAAGATTGACCTCTACTCCGGAGACACCTTACACATCCCGAAAAACCCGCGCATGATTAATCTCATCATGCCGATTCTGAGCTTAATCTTCTTCACGCTCATCTTCGGTATTGAGATGCAGATGGGAGTAATATGCACCATCGTCTTCATGTTCATCTTCTACCTTGCACAGGGCATTATGACCGCAGAAGAGTTCGCTGACTGTGTGGTAAAAGGTCTGCAGAACATGATTATGCCGCTCCTGTTAATGGTTCTTGCATGGGTGTTTGCCGCAATGTCAGAGCAGATTGGATTTACCCAGTATGTCATCGACACAGTCGCCGCAAACGTGGGCGTTGCACTGCTGCCGTTTGTGGTCTTCGTGGCTCTCGCAATCACCCAGTTCGTTACCGGAACCAACTGGGGTCTCTATATCATCGCATTACCAATCGTTATCCCGTTAGCCATTCAGATGGATGCAAACGTTGCACTCTCCGTCGGAGCAGTTATCTCTGCCGGAGTCTTAGGAAGCCACTGCTGCTTCTACTCTGATGCAACGGTCCTGACGTCTGCTGCCTGCGGATGTGACAATTTCCGCCATGCAGTGTCCCAGATGTGGTATGGAATTCTGGCAGGAGTAATTGCTGCCGCGCTATTCCTCATCTTCGGCATCCTCATGGGATAATCCACTTATCTTTTTCATCTCTTTTTCTGTACTTTCTTTTACCGGTATTCATCATTTTGCAGGACAGTGTCCGCGAATGAATATATCTTAAGAAGTCCAACAT
>JAFZFW010000129.1 GCA_017555685.1 Methanocorpusculum sp. | reverse complement strand
GTTACTTCACTACCACATGCTCAACCGCGTGCAGTCCCAGTTTTTCAAAAACCGCAAGAATCTCTGCTGTCGGTTCTTCCTCGCGGTAAAACAGATGGCTTGCACAGTCACAGTCTGAACAGCCGAACCGGAGAACACAGTCTTTTCCGATACCGGAAGCTAAGACACACTCAAGCCGCTCTGCAGTTCCTGCGCAGATGGTTTTCTCGAGCACGGCTTCTTCCATGAGGTAGTCGATATGCCATTTGGCTTTGCGGTATCGTTCGCGGTAAAAGCGGATGTGCCGTGAAACACGGGAAAGTCCGCCGGAACCTAAAGCTGAGCCGGCATAGATGTAGTATCCAGGTTGAAAAAAGATGCAGCCCAAAGCACCGATGCGGATGTCTTTGGGTTCATCAAGGCGGAGGATAAGAGCATAGATTCCTTTCTGCATGCTTAGAAGAGATTCCGCTCCGACATCATCACATGTGCCTTTGCTCCTGCAGGAACCGGATCTCCGTGTCCGCTCCAGAGTGATTCAACTGCAAGCTCAGCCATGCGGGAGACCGAGTTTCTGAGATCTTCGAAACTGCTGGTCGGGAAGTCATACCTGCCGTAGGAACCTCCCGGGAAGATAGTATCTCCGGCGATTAAGACGCCGTCTTCTTCACGGAAGAGACATATGGAGCCGCCGGTGTGTCCGGGTGTGTGATAGACAGTAAAGCCGTCGATTACATCTCCATCCTTCAGCGGCTTTGCCTTGATTGGAATCTGTGGAGAGCCGAAGTGCGTGGAGAGAGACAGCGACGAGTCAGTAAGGAAAGGGAGGTCGAACTCACCGATGTAGATATCCGCATTGGTGAGTTCAGCGATTCTGTTTGCACTTACCGTGTGGTCGAAGTGTCCGTGAGTGAGGACGATGTTTTTGATTTGGTCCTTGTAGGGAAGAATGCGTTCCGGGTCAATGCCTGCGTCGATAAGGGTGTTTCCGACAAGGTACGAGTTGGCCTGCCAGAAGTGTCCAGGAAGAATCTCCGGCATCATCGTTTCAGCACCCCGATCTCGGAGAGCATCTCCGGCAGATACTCTTTGGTGACGAAGTCCAGACCATGACTGGCGAATGCCTGCTGTTCAGACTTTAAGCCCATCTTCAGCTGCAGGTTAATCTCATTCTTCCAGAAGTCGCTTCCAAAGCGCGGGTCGGTGAGTTCTGCCTTTAATGCCTCGACATCCTTTTCCGAGAGTTTGTCTGCCGGCAGGTTGTAGCGCTGGATATCCGACGGTTTTACGCCGATGAAATGTGCAGAAGGAGTTGCCAGAAGCTCGGACATGTGTGCCGCCTTAATCGAACCGTAGGCAACGGATGCGTAAATACGGTATGACCACGGATCACCGTCAGTGAACACCACAATCGGGATACCGAGTTCTTCGTTCATACGCTTGAGCATACGGCGGGTAGCACGGGCAGGCTGACCTTTTAAGTGAACGAGCACCGTATCGTACTGCTCGTCAAACCCGTTCTCCTGCAGACGGGAGAACATACCACCAGTCTCAATCGCTATAACACAGGATGCATCATGGTCAACGAGTTCAACATTTTCCACATTGTTCGGGATGTTGTATCCGGCTTCTCCTACATCATCCTGACAGTGAATCTCCTTTAATCCGCGGCGGGTGTTTTCCCGTACCCGGATCGGACCGAAGATGGATGCTCCGTCTTCTTCCGGACGCATGTGGAAGAACTCGCGCTGCAGGTTGGTGATGATTTCCAGATCTTCTACCAGATAGTTACTCTCGTTTTGCGCATGGAATTTTGCCTGCTTCCAGCCTTCCGAGATGTAATACATTTCTCTTAAGGTAGATGAACGGTTTTCCTGCAGCTGCATCTTGATGAAGTCCATCACATATGCCATCTTCAGCATCTGAATCGAGGACTTTACCGTGCCGGCGTTTCTCGTACTTTCCTTTTCTCCATACTTCCAGACCTCGGAGTCATCATCATAGGCGATGTTGTGTTTGGTTCTGGTCGGAAGAGTGATGGACGGGACATCGCCCCCGCCAATCTGGTCATACCAGACTTTGGCGATTTCCATCAGCCGTTTTCTTGTTGCAATATCTCTCTCGTTCATCTCAGACATCCAGATCAACCTCCACTTTCAGGTTTTCTGCAACACCCTGCATCTGAATCAGGCCTCCGCCTTCTCCGCTATAGGTGACCTCGAAGGTATCACCTGCGGCAAGCGTGAATTTCCAGAGTTTGGTGTATTCACCGTCCATCTCAGAGACAAAGGTCGGCGGAACGGTAGCATCTTCTGCACTGTCCTGCGAGATGTCGTAGATGGTAATCTCCTGGTCTTTGGTGGTGTAGTTGTCGATATGAATCAGAATCTGACCGCCGGTTGTCTTCTTCTTTAAGACAACACGCCGCATGATTCTTCCCTCGATAATGGAAGTGTCAGGCACCGGAAGCTCAACAATCTCTGCAACCTTTGCAGCGATTAACGGAATCACTGCACAGATAGCACGGGCTCTGTCGTCCTGCTGTTTGTTCTTCTCACGGCGGGATAAGAACTGCTTTAAATCACGTCCGAGTTCCTGTAAGGCAAGCGTAATCTCGCGTTCGACTTCTGGAACTGATGCTACCGCATCTTTGGATTCGCTGGTGAACGGGACATTGGTTGCGGCAACGTGGACTAAAATCATCAGCGGACCGACCGGAAGTCCCTGCTGGGAGACGTTGTAGTTCTTCCAGTTTACTCCCTGTACCGCGTTGGTGATTGCACAGGCTCCCTGCTGATAGAGCAGCGGGACACGGTTTGCGAAACGCAGAAGCGTTGCCTGCCCTTCAGACTGCAGCTTTCCGCCGTAACCGATTGCTGCCTCCACGATAAACGAGTGTCCGCCAAAGACATTTCCCGGACGGGTTCTTGCCTTGATGAAGTCAAGCTCGAACTCCTTTTCCATTCCTTTGACGATGAGCTCTTCTGTAATCGGCGACAGACACTGGGATGCCGGAGGAGCCGGAATCTTTGTGGTCTGCATCGCTTCTAACAGAGCGGAGAGCTGTTCAAGAGAGAGCGCATCGGTTTTTTCCGATGTCCTGAGTTTGGCAATCCGGCAGATTTCCTCAGCAGTCTTTGCTCCGACCTTGGAGAAGCTTTCAACCAAGAACTCGGCAAGCGGCAGTTCCGAGGCTGCAGCCATCCGCTTCAGGACTCCAAGCTCGATACCGTACGGGTGAGGCTTGATAGCTACCGGGCACGGAGGAACATCAGAGGACACGCGGTCGAAGATGAATGCATCATCGTCGAGTTCCACGCGGAACTTTGCATGCGGGTTGACGATTGAAGTGTATTTGAGGTACTCGAGCAGTTTCTTCTTTGCAGCAATGCTGCTCTTGAACTCCAGCTCAATGCGGGTTCCATGCGGGAGAATCCAATCGATTTCTTCGTGCGATAAAACCTCAGGCTCGTTGGTCTCTGTCTTGATGGTAAGACTCATCTTGTGTGCCGGGCGCGAGGCATCGGTTCTGGAGATAACCGTTGTCGGCTTTCCGGTGGTCAGCTGAGCATACAAAACAGCGGCAGAAATTCCGATACCCTGCTGACCGCGGGTCTGTCTTACCTGATGGAATCGCGATCCGTAGAGGAGTTTGGCATATACAGACGGCATCTTCTCCGGGATAATTCCCGGGCCGTTATCCTCGACCACCACGCGGAATACATCCTCTTTGATGCGGCGGACGGAGACTAAAATATCCGGTAAAACCTGCGCTTCTTCGCAGGCGTCAAGGGAGTTGTCGATTGCTTCCTTAACGGTGGTGATGATTCCCCTCGTCGGGGAATCAAATCCAAGCATGTGCTTGTTCTTCTCAAAAAATTCCGCTACACTGATGCTTCGCTGTTTCTTGGCAAGCTCGTCAGCAAGAACCATGCAGTACCTCATCCACTGCGGCTTCTAAGCTCATCTCAGTCTGGACTGCAGTCTCTAAGTTCTTGAGCATGACGGTTCCTGCTTCTGCTTCCTTTGCTCCGATGACAACCGCATGCGTTGCACCGGACTTTAAGGCAGATGAGAGCTGTGCGCCAAATCCGCGGTCAAGTAAGTCCATGACTGCAGGGATACCGGCGTTTCTGAATGCAGCGGCTGCAGCATATGCAGCGTTTCTGGTCTCTTTGGTACAGACAACAGCAACGCTTGGGCCGCGTGCCGGCTTGAACTCGCCGATAGATACTGCAACACGGTCAAAGCCGATTCCAAATCCGCAGGACGGGGTGTCCTTTCCGCCGAACAGGTGAGCTAAGCGGTAGACGCCTCCGCCTAAAATCTGGTTCTCTGCACCTAAGTTGTCAGCGAATCCCTCGAAAACCATTCCGGTGTAGTAGTCAAGACCGCGGGCAATACCGAAGTTGTAGACAACCGGAATGTTCTGTGCTTCAAGGAAACCGAAGGTCTCTTCGATGCGTGCTCTCTCCGGAATATCTCCAACAACTGCAAACACATCATCTAAGCTCTGTGCTTTGGTAAGGGAGATGAGCGGCTCGAAGAGTTCCGGACGCTCAAGGGTGTCTAAGGTGTTGCGTAAGAGCTCCTCATCTCTCTTGTCAAGTGCAGACATGACTTTCTTCTGCTGAACTGCATCAAGATCGGAGAGCAGGAACTTCATCGGTGCCAGGTGTCCAACCTTTAAGATGAAGTTGACGCCGGTACACTTGAGAAGGGCATGTGCGACTGCGATAATTTCTGCGTCTGCTGCGGCAGAGTCAGCACCGATTAATTCGCATCCGAATTGCCAGAACTGCCGGTAACGGCCTTTCTGCGGGCGTTCGTATCTGAAGCATTCCTCGAAGTAGAACCAGCGAAGCGGCTTTGGTGCAACCTGTGCTTCGTTGACGTATGCACGAATAGTCGGAGCAGTCAGCTCAGGACGTAAGGCAATTCCGCGTCCTCCTTTGTCTTCAAAGGCGTACATCTCGCCTAAGATTCCTTCGCCGGACTTGAGAACGAAGAGCTCCTGCTCTTCAAACATCGGCGTCATCACTTCACCGTAGCCGAAGGATGCGGCGACCTTTCTCATTTTCTGTTCGAGTTCGCGGCGCTGTGCCATTTCATCAGGGAGGAAGTCCCGGGTTCCGCGTGGTTTCTGTATCATTTATTTTCTCCGTGGGGCTGAGCCGATAAAACGTTTCCAGGCTGACTCATTGCCAACCCATACATCTTCTTTTTTGATTCTGGACTGCAGGTAGAGGGAAAGCAGGATTAAACCGATTCCAAGATAGAGAAGGGTGATGTCAAGCATTCCGCAGAGGGCACATCCAAACCACGCAAGCGCAGTGATGAGAACACCCTGATATGCAGCTTTGCGGTAGCCGGGCTGTCCGGTCCTGACAAAGATTCGCGTGTCGCGAAGCCAGAGGAAGGACACTGCAGCAGCTCCGAAAAGACCGACAAAGAAGATGGGGTCAAGAGATACGGCTGGCATATTGTGATATATATTTGGCGGGAAGGTACTTTAAGATGTAGATTGTGCAGGAGAGGTGTTTTAAGCAAACCTATTTTTATGCAGACTGCCAATATGTAAAGGCGATTAGCCGAGATAGTCTAGTCCGGAAAGGCGGTGGCCTTGAAAGCCTCTGGTGGTAACACCTCGGGAGTTCAAATCTCCCTCTCGGCGCTTCTTTTGTTGTGTTATAATAAGCCGGAAGAATATTATAATACAATATTCACATAGTTAATTATGAATAATCCATCAACTATACGGCGGATTTTTGCCATAAGTATTCTGCTTGGCATCTGCCTGCTGTTCACATCCCCTGCAGCAGCAACATTTTCCGGCAGCGGAACTGCTGACGACCCGTATCTGATTCAGTCGAATACAGATATGAAACAGTTCGCTGAGCTCGTGAATGCCGGTGATGCAGAATACTGTGCAGCACACTATCTGCTGACCACTGACCTCGCCTTAGAGGATGAGGAGTGGGTTCCGATTGGTCTCTCGCCAAAAGTCATTAGTATGACCATCTCTTTCGAGGGTGTTTTTGACGGAAATGGGAAGACCATCTCATACTCCATTGAAAAACCTGCAGGTCATTTTGCGGGACTCTTCGGCTGTAACTCTGGAACCATCAAAAACCTGAATGTCAAGTGCTCCATTTCCGGAGTATATGATGAGATTGTCCTGTATGCAGGGGGAATCTGTGCCATGAACCTGCAGGGAACCATCGAGAACTGTGTGATTTCTGCAAATATTGATGTCGTCAGTACTACAACCTATGCCGGCGGTGTTGCTGGATATGACTCAGGAGGTTTGATTCAGGGCTGTTCCATAGAGGGTGAGATTTTTGCAGAGAGCCTTTCTGAGGATGTCGGCGTTGGAGGAATTGTCGGAGAGACCTTTGGAACAGTTGCGGACTGTAATGCTGACGGAACTGTGTACGCGTCCGGTGAGGAGAGTGTCTATGCCGGAGGGGTTGCCGGAAGCAATATGATGGAAGCGATTTCTTCCTGTACATCAAGTGTTGATGTAACTGCCTATGGAACTTCAGATGACATGTATGCCGGAGGTATTGTCGGACAGAACCATGGAGTTGTAACCGACTGTACAGTAACACGTTCAGGAATTACAGCAACCTGTTATGGTGAAGGCTGGACCTATTCGTATGCAGGAGGAATTGCCGCACGGAATTATGCAGACATCATGGACTGTGAATCCACAGCAGATATCTCTGCTACAGCAACATCAATTCCTGCAGACGACAACGATAACTGGCCGCAGGTCTTAGTCGGAGGGATTGCCGGATCTAATGACGGAACGATTCAGAACTGTATCTCCAGAGGTTTAGTTTCCGGCGAAGCAGAAGGAGAAGTGTTCTCCGGAGATATCACTGGCGTGAACGATGGTACGGTGGTGAAAAGTTCCGCAGAAGATGCCCCGGCAGATGACTATACGCCATCGGATGATGCAGCAGAAAGCCCGGCGCCGCTCGCAGGTATTCTGCTCGGCGGGCTGTGTGCCGTCTTCCTGAGAAGAAAATAATCCACTCTTTTTTCGGCGGATACGTTCCACACGAATATTTTTTATCTCCTGCCTGTCAATATACCACAAATGGCAGACACCTCACTTCCCCGGCTGATACTGATAGGTATCCTCGTTGGAGCCGTCTCCGGAATCGGTGCGGTGTTCTTCTTCAAAGGAATCGAGCTTGGCTCACTCCTCCTCTTGGAAAACATCCTCGGCTACCATTATCCAACCGAAGGGCTTACCTTCACTGACGCCGCATCGTGGACGCCGCCGGAGACAGTCTGGCTCATTCTGCCGATTCTCATGCTCGGAGCGCTTATCTCAGGACTTATCGTCTGGAAGTTCGCGCCCGAAGCAGAAGGACACGGAACAGATGCCGCATTAAAAGCCTATCACGGCAACGGCAAAATCCGCTGGAGAGTGCCGTTTGTAAAAGCCCTCTCCTCAATTATCACTATCTCCTCTGGAGGAAGCGCCGGATGCGAGGGGCCGACGGCTCAGATATCTGCAGGCTTTGGTTCAATCTTAGCAGATATCATGAAGCTCTCGCCCCGTGAGCGCCGGATAGCCATCGCTGTCGGAATCGGTGGAGGAGTGGGCGCCATCTTCAAAGCCCCGCTTGGAGGTGCAATTCTTGCCGCAGAGATTCTCTATCTTCGAGATTTCAAATACGATGCACTGCTTCCGGCATTCGTCTCGTCTTTGACCGGATATGCCATCTTCGGGCTCTTCGAAGGATTCGAGCCGCTGTTCGGCACGGCTGATATGAGCTGGACAGCCGTACAGCTTCCTTTCTTCCTCCTGCTCGGCATCCTCTCTGCCGGAATAGGATATCTCTACATCAAAACCTTCTATGGAACAAAGGCGGTCTTTGATGCCGCAGAGAAAAAATACCGCATCCCTAAATTCTTAAAGCCGGCAATTGGAGCGGGAATCCTCGGGGTGCTGATTATCATCCTCGCCTACCTCTCACCGACGACGCTGATTGCCGGC
>JAFZFW010000128.1 GCA_017555685.1 Methanocorpusculum sp. | reverse complement strand
CCGTACCCGGCGGACCGTAAAGAAGAACTCCCTTCGGTGGCTCGACACCAATCGTCTCAAAGAGCTCCGGATGGCGGATTGGAAGCTCAATCATCTCGCGGACGCGGGAAAGCTCCTGCTTTAACCCGCCGATATCTTCGTAGGTAATCTTATTCGAGCCTTCAAACTCGGCGATGTCGTTAATCTCAAAGTCGGTTGTCGGGCCGATGATGCAGGCGTTTTCCGGTTTGAGAGCGGTTACTTTGAACTCCACGACCGGATTTCCCATGAGATGCGTCCGTATGGGCAGGATGTCTCCCAGCGATATCGGGAAGTTGATGACGGCGGCCGCATCAAAGTTGTTCCCGTCTAAGAACTGCTCCGGCACTCCCGGCGGCGGAGTCAGTTCTGCATAGACGGCTGCTGCCTCCTCTTCTATTCGGGAAACGGTTACCCGGTCTCCGGGGGAAACGCCGGCATTTGCCCGGGTGTATTTATCGATCCGGAGTTTTCCCTGACCCCAGTCAGCAGTTGCTGCACGCCAGACCTTTGCCGCGGTCGTCTTCTCTCCGGTAATCCGCACGATATCTCCCGGTAAGACACCTAACGTCTCCATCGACTGCGGGTCAAGACGCACCCTTCCGTATCCCTGATCGGTCGGGTGTGCACTGTCTACTTTGAGTGATATATCCGCCATATTCTTACCTAGGATATCTGACGGGAGGGTAGATAAGGGTGGTGTTGCCTGCCCCTCTCAAACCATCCTTCCGACGGTTTATAACCCTTGAAGTACCAATATAGATTATCTATGACTGAAGAAGGCAGTTCCGTAGCCAACATGATGTGTCTCATGACCAGCCGTATTGAGGCGATTGCAAAAGGAATCGACAAAGAGCAGATTGCAGCTTTTGTCCACGCAATCCTTTCCGCAAACCGTATCTATGTGATGGGAGCAGGACGTTCCGGTCTTGTTGCAAAATCATTTGCCATGCGTCTTATGCACACCGGCTTCGTCTCCTATGTCGTCGGTGAGACTATCACTCCGGCAATCGCTGAAGGTGACTTAATTGTCGCATTCTCCGGCTCTGGAAACACCAAGACCATCGGAGACATCGCAGAGACCGCAAAAGGAATCGGCGCAACCGTTGCCCTTGTCTCCTCCAACCCGGACTCCCGTATCGGAAGAATTGCAGACTATGTCATCAAAGTCGAAACCCAGCGTGACCCGGTTACCTGTGATGCTCACGAGTACGAAATCCGCCAGATGTTAGGTGAACACCGTTCCTTTGCTCCGCTTGGAACCATCTTCGAGACGACTTCCCTTATCTTCTCCGATGCAGTAATCTCCACGATTATGACCATGCGTCAGATTGAAGAGAGTGAACTCCAGAAACGCCACACCAACATCGAGTAATCATGACTGACTTCGCAAAACGCGTCACATCGATTGATATCTCCGGCATCCGCAAGATGTTCGAGGCGGCAGGCCCGAACGCCATTAACATGGGTCTTGGCCAGCCGGACTTCGACACGCCGGAAAATATCAAAAACGCTGCCATCCGCGCAATCGCAGAGGGAAAAACCGGCTACACCAACAATGCAGGTATTGACGAACTGCGCAGTGCGGTCGCCGACAAGCTGAAGCGGGAAAACGGCCTGGAATACACCCCAAAGCAGGTCTTAATCACTGCCGGAGGCTCCGGGGCTCTGCATGCGGCAATCTCCACCCTTATCGAGGACGGGGACAAAGTCGTCTTTAACAATCCGGGCTTTGTCTCCTACGGCTCGCTTGCAAAACTCGCCGGTGGTATTCCGGATCCGGTTGCTTTACGCCCGGACCTGCACCTGGATGTTGAAGCGCTCAAGGAGCACTTTTCCGATAAGAAGACCAAAGTCATGGTCTTAAACAGCCCGGCAAACCCAACCGGAATGGTCGAGTCCGAAGAGACAATTCGCGCAGTAGTCGAAGCAGCCGCAGACTACGGCGTCACCGTTCTCTCCGATGAGGTGTACGAGAAGTTCTGCTATGGAGACACGAAGTTTGTCTCTGCCGCAAAGTTCGGTGAGAACGTTGTCACCATCAACGCAGTCAGCAAAACCTATGCAATGACCGGCTGGCGCATCGGATTTATGGCAGGTGCAAATGAGATTATCGAGCAGGCAGTAAAGATTCAGCAGTACTCGCTTGCGTGCCCGACCTCCATTGCGCAGTACGCTGCTCTTGAAGCATACACTGGTGACCAGTCTTCTGTTGATGCTATGCGTGCAGAGTATGCCGCACGCCGCGAGCTCCTGATTACCGGTCTTCGGGAGATGGGAGTAGACGTCGCCATGCCTGAGGGAGCATTCTATGCATTCCCGAAGCTTGACGCAGAGACGGTTACAAAGATTGTCGCAAACGATGTCATCATCACTCCGGGTCTTGCCTTCGGCAGTTTAGGCGAAGGATACGCACGTATGAGTTATGCCGCATCACAGGAAAACATCAGAGAAGCACTGAAGAGAATTCAGCAGGTGGTTGAATAACATGGAACTGACCGAAATTAACGCATTACTGGAAAAGCTCTCGAACGCAAACGGTATCTCCGGCGCAGAGGGCGCGGTTGCAAAAATCATCCGTGACGAGATTGCACCGTATGTCGATGAAATCAGAACTGACCGTATGGGTAACCTCATCGCCGTCAAGAAAGGTGACGACTTCAAGATTATGCTCGCCGCCCACATGGATGAGATCGGCCTCATGGTTCAGTACATCGATGAGAAAGGATTCATCAGATTCGTCGGTGTCGGCGGATGGTACAATCCAGTCTTAGTATCCCAGCGCGTCATTCTCCATGGAGAAAGGGGAGACATCCCGGGCGTTCTCGGTATGAAGCCGCCGCACGTCATGGAGGAAGCCGACCGCAAGAAGCCGATTGAGCTTGCAAACTTATTCATCGATGTGGGCGCACACTCCGCAGAAGAGGTCGAGGCGATGGGTATCACCGTTGGAACTACCGTGACCATCGACCGCGACTATCAGCCGCTTGCAGGAACTGTTGTTACCGGAAAAGCACTCGACAACCGTGTTGGATGCGCAATGCTGATTGGTGCATTAAAAGAGATGGAGTCCAAACACACCATCTATGCTGTCTTTACGGTGCAGGAGGAAGTCGGTCTCAAAGGAGCAAAGACCGCTGCATTCAGCCTCAACCCGGATGTAGCAATCGCTACGGATGTAACGATTCCAGGCGATTCTCCGGGAATCGAGAGACGCAAGGCTCCGGTCTTCATGGGCGAAGGTCCGGTTGTTGTTATGGTCTCTGCATCCGGCAGAGGTCACTTAGCCGACCCGCGCATGGTTGACTGGCTCAAAAAGACCGCAAAGAAGCATGACATCAAGATTCAGATTGAGGTCGGAGACGGAGGAAACACGGATGCTTCTGCCATCAACTTCGAGCGCGGCGGTATCCCGAGTGTCCCGGTCTCTGTTCCGGCACGCTACATCCACTCCCCGGTCGAGGTCATCGACTTAGTGGATTTACAGGGAGCAATCGAACTCATCCGTCTTGCAGTCAGGACAAAACCAAACTTCTAACTTTTTTTTTTTTAGAAATTAATTTTCGAACATGCAGAGAGATACATCTGCAAAAAAAATTACAGAAGTCCTGAAATAAAGATAATCAGGATTACTGCCGGCACAACAAACCGGAGAGCAAATGAGAAGAGCTTCTGCCCTCTAAAGGTCACACCTTCCGCACAGACCTCATCAAGAATTCCCTGAGGTTTGATAACCCAGCCGGCAACAAAACTCATCAGGAATGCACTTATCGGAAGAAGAATGTTGTTCGTGAGATAATCAAGCATGCCAAAGATGTTTAAGCCGTTTATCTGAACAAAATCCAGAAGGCCGAAACCAAGGGAAACAAGTACTACTGCTGCGGCAAGCGGGATGGAAAGGGTCAGTACTGCACGCTTTCTGGAGAGAGCAAAACGGTCAATAATCGAGGAAATTCCCACCTCATAAATCGCAACCGAAGAGGTGATAGCTGCAAGGAAGACCAGAATGAAGAAGGCAGCACCTACAACATCACCGAACGGGAATGAGGCAAAGACCTGCGGCAGAACGATAAACATCAGATCCGGACCGGAACCAAGTGTCTCCGGAGAACCGCCGGAGAAAGCAAACACTGCCGGAATAACCAGCAGACCGGCAAGAAGAGCAACTGCGACATCAAAGACCGCAACCGCACGGGCTGAACTGACCAGGTTTTCCTTTCTCGGCAGATACGAACCATAGGTGATAATCAGACCTGCACCAATCGTCAGTGAGAAAAACACCTGACCAAGTGCGGCAATCAGAAGCTCGGAACTGAACTCGGAGATGTCCGGATAGAAGAAGTAGGCAACCCCGTCAAGACCTCCAGGCATACTGATACAGTAACCGGCAAGAACCACGAGCATCACCAGAAGCGCCGGCATCACAAACCGGCAGGTCTTCTCAACACCCTTCTGCACACCGCGGATAACAATACCCGCAGTCAGGAGCAGGAAAACAACCGACCAGAACGCCGGAAGGAGAGGTTCAGCGGCATAGAGGGAGAAGTAT
>JAFZFW010000013.1 GCA_017555685.1 Methanocorpusculum sp. | reverse complement strand
TATTATTTGTACTTGATTATAATTTAAGTACTTTCAGTATTAAGATAGTATCTGCAGAAATATGAAGGTCATCTATACAGAAAAAAGTCAGCTGCTTGCGGCACGTACAGCCCAGAAACTCGGATGCGGACTCTCCAACGTCAAGTATACCACCTTCCCGGACGGAGAACTCTATGTGCGCGTAGAAGAGCTTGATGACGAAATGGTCGTTGTTGCAAGTACTGTTGATACCACAACCGCCCTTCAGGTCATGCTCTTAATGGACGCCTGCGAAGGAAAAGATGTAACCCTGGTACTTCCGTACATGGGATACGCAAGACAGGACAAGCGCTTCAATGAAGGAGAGCCGATCTCCGCACGCGCACTTGCCCGCGCATTATCCGAAGGTGCATCCCGCGTCTTTACCGTAAACATCCACGACCCGTCCGTCTTAAACCACTTCCGCTGCCCGGCAGAAAACCTCAACGTCGCACCGGAAATCGGCGCATACATCCAGACTCAGCCAATCGAAAACCCGCTCATCTTATCCCCGGACATTGGCGCATGGGAGTTTGCAAAGAGTGTCTCCGCACCGTTCGGATGGGACTGCGACCACTTAGACAAGACCCGCCTTTCCGGCTCCGAAGTCAGGATGGCACCAAAGCACCTTGATGCAGCAGGAAGAGACTGTGTTATCGTCGACGACATTATCGCAACCGGCGGATCTATGGCTCTTGCTGCCAGCATGTTAATGGAGCAGGGAGCAAAATCCGTTCGTGCAGCAGGTGTTCACGGAGTATTTGCCTCCGGCGGATACATCAAGCTCATGCAGGGCGGACTTGCAGACGTTGCAAACTCCGACACCATCGAGCGTGCATCCTCCAAGTTCTCTGCATCCGGAATCATCGCTGACGCAATCAGAAAATAAGCATGCAGTATATTCTGGATGCTTCCTTTTTTTTCGCCGAAAACCGCTTGGAGGGAGACCTCTGGACAACGGCTGAAGTTGCTGACGAAATCCGTGACCATGTCTCAAAGATGCGCTTTGAAGTACTAAGCGCTGAGGGGCTGAAAATCGGCGGGGCAGGACCGGCTGAAACTGCCGCAGTAAAATCCGCGGCCGAAAAGTCCGGAGACCTGCGGGTGTTATCAGACACCGACATCTCAGTCATCGCCTTCGCTCTTGCCTCGGGAGGTACCGTGGTCTCCGGAGACTTTGCGGTACAGAATGTCTGCCGACACCTGAAAATCCCGGTAAAAAGCCTGCTTTCCAAAACCGCAAAGAAAAAGGTCTGGAAGCTCATATGCTCCGGATGCGGGGCAGAGATTCCGGCAGGCGAAGCAGACTGTCCGATCTGCGGCGCTCCACCAAAGAAGCGGGGAACAGAAAAAGCAGCGGCAAAACCGAAACGGCAGAAGTATTAAGCGTTCTGCAGGACAACAGAGAGTACATGAGCAGTATAAGAAAGCTTACCGCTGCCGTATTTACCGTTCTTTTGCTTCTCTGCTGTGCCGCTGTCCCCGCAGCAGCAGAAGAGATTCCGGCAGTCAAACTAAGCTATGAAGAACTCGACGACAGTGTCTTTGTAAAAGTAACGGCAGTCCCGGAAAACTTCAATCCGGATGTTGAGGTGAAATGGGCATCCAACGCTGCATTCGCACAGGCAGCGGAGAACACCTACACTGCACTGCTTCGCGGAGAAGACCTCTATACCATCTGGGCACTCGGCGTGGACTGCGCAGGAAATGCCGCAGCAGCCGTATACTGCTTCCAGATGAAAGAGTCAACTATCAGCGGAGATGGCTGGTCACAGTACTGTGTAAGTATCCGCTCGGCATACTGCAAGGAAATCCCCATCAAATCAGCAGCAGATAACAGCAGTGGTGTTATGCAGGGAATCGGCATCGTAAACGCACTCAATGCCTGCAATACTCCAGGCGAAAAGATTTCCTGCCTCAAATCTGTTCTTGCAGAGGCAGGAAATCTTTAATCTTTTTTTACCGCTTTGCGTAGAGCTTCTTCCACTTTTCAGAAATCCGGTACTCCGGGTTTGCCTTTTTGATAATTCCCCGCAGAACCTCTGCGTCATCTTTGAAATGATACGTACAGATAGCAATCTTCGGCGCAGAAGAAGCAAGCGTCTCAACTGCTCCTGCCATCATCTGCCGCTCGGCGCCTTCGATGTCTGCCTTAATGAAGTCCGGAGAGATTCCCTCTGCCGCACAGAACGCATCAACAGTTGTCAGCCGTGCAGTCTCCTTTCTTCCCTGCTGCTGCAGAACCATCGACGATCCAACCAGCGTCCCGTCAAGTACCGTAAACTCCGCAGTTCCCTCGCTATCCGAAAGCGCGGCAGGCACCACATGCACCAGGTCTTTGAGTTCCGGATTCATATCAAGCGTCCGGCGAAGCTCGGTGCGTGCCGCAGAAATCGGCTCGAACGCATAGACCTCGGCCCCGCGGTATGCCGCAAGAATCGAGAAAAGCCCTAAGTTCGCTCCGCAGTCAAACACCACATCGCCTGCTTCGATTCTGACATCGCCCCACTCATACGGACCTTCATCCACATAGCGGAAGGAGCCGAGAAGCGCCGGATAGAGAATGTCGCCAATCTCCATCGCATAGTACGCCTCCTCGCGGGTCGGAAAATCCGCATGCGACAAACGCGGCAGACGAAGGGGGCCGACTTTCAGACAGTCATCCTTTCTGACATGATGCCGGCGAAACATACGCTCGTACTGCACACGGTAAAAGTCCTCTGTCCTGCCGGCAACGGTCAGCCGGTAGCGCAGAGTATCAAAAAACGAAGGATTAGTTCTCATCGCCGGTCAGTACCGTCTGGTTCTTCGCTTCACGCTTGACGATGATAAATGACGCAATAAAGCCGATAATCAGATTCGAGTAGTACAGGATAGCCCGAAGCAGAACCACAAAGAGCCCGATAACTGCCGTCGGCAGAATCAGCGAGTAGAATCCCGCATAGCACAGCTCGGCAACACCCGTACTGCCCGGCGTAAGCGGCACCATCAGAATGACGGCGATAATCATCTGGAAGATAATCGAGAGCAGAATGTGCGGCTCATAACCTAAGCCCATCATGATAACCGAAGCAATCGCATACTCGCAGGTCCAGAAGGCAAGCGAAAGCAAAAGACCCAGAATCAGACCGATTCTGCCGTCCTTTCCGGCGAAGTGACGGAACGTTCCGTAAAACTGGTCGATACCGCCGGTCATGTCATTCAGGAGTTTTTCGCGGCGTTCCGCCCGCATCTTCCGTCCGAAGAAGTTGAGAATCGCCGAACCCCACTTCTTAACCGAAGCAGGTTTTCGCATAATCAGCAGCAGCACCAGCAGGATAGCGACAAAAAACGCCGTCCCGATCCATGCCGCGGTAATCAGAGCTGAGGGAATCTCGCCGTTCTGATACACCAGGGAAAACGCTGTCATACCGCCGATGACGCCAAGCACCAGCAGGAACGCCTCTAACAGACGCTCGACCAGGACAATAGCGGTTGCATCCGCAAGCGGAACCTTTGCCTTGTAGAGCTCATGAACGCGAATCGGCTCTCCGCCGATGTTCGACGGAGTAATCGCTGCCAGAAGCTGGCCGGCTGCTGCCATATTAACGCAGTGGCGAAGCGGCACTTTGTAGCCAAGCGAACGGCTGAGTGCGACAATCCGCATACCCCAGAAGACGATGGCAAGCAGGTGTAAACCAAAAGCAATCAGCAGGAACCGGTAGTCAAAGTTCTTCAGCGCAACCAGTGTCTCCTCATCAAACGTGAGAAGGATAACCAGCAGCATGATGCCAAGTGAGAGGCCGATTGATATCCAGAGGAGTTTTTTGTATTTCGCGTCCATTTATGTCTCCGTATGTGCTTCGCGGCGTACAATCAGCATGCTCGCAATGAACCCCACGATGAGGTTGAAGTAGTAGAAGATGAACCGGTAAATCAGCACAAAGATGCCGACGATTGCAGTCGGGATGATTAATGCATAAAATCCGCCCAGGGAAAGCTCGGCGATACCGACTCCGCCCGGCGTAATCGGGATCATTAAGATGACCGTGATTAAGATCTGGAAGATAAGCGAAAGCAGGAAGAGTGCTGCGGTAGGCTCGACTCCTAATCCGGTGCAGATAAAGTACGCAATGATAAACTCGTTTGTCCAGTAGAGAGCCGTGAAAAGCAGACCGAAGAAGATACCGCTTCGTGCTTTTCCGCCGAACTGGGCAACAGTGGTATAGAACTGTGCAACATATCCCTCAAACTGGCGGAATCGTGCCTGCGTTTTCTCCATGCTGTCTCTTCGGGAAAGGAGGTTCGAGATTCTGCCCATCAGCGCATAGCCCCACTTCGGGTTGCGGGCAAAGACAAAGAACAGCAGAACCAGACCGGAGAAGACGACAGCGGCAGTGTAAGCGGAAATCATGCAGATATCCGGCAGTGCCAGATCCTGGAAGAAAACACCAAGCGCAAACACACAAAGAATCGTCCCGACCGCCAGAATAATTCCGTCAAAGACCCTCTCCATGATAACAACCGCTGTTGCGTCCCCGCCCTGCATGCCGGCTTTCGTGAGCTCATACACGCGGACCGGCTCGCCTCCTATCTGGGACGGAGTAATCGAAGCGATAAACGTGTTGGAACAGACCAGATTGAGACAGTGGAAAAACCGGATTTTGTATCCAAGCGAACGGCACATCAGCTTAATCCGCAGCGCCCAGAAGAGCAGAGAGACAACATGCATCGCAAGGGAAAGAATCAGAAATGCCGGCATACAGCTTTTCAGCGCAGTAAGCGTCTCTGCATCAATAGTGAAGATAAGAACAGCAAAAAGAACAGCAAGACTGATACCCAGTGATATCACCAGCAGCTTTTTCTGTCCTTTATCCATAGTATCTCAATTATGGTATCTGTCGACATATATGTCTTCTTCATACTCTGCGGTAAATATCGGAAAAAATGAAAAAAAGAGGGGGGCGGGGAGAGGGTTTATTCAACCGGAATACTTTCTCCTTCGTCCGGCTGTACTTTAAGCAGGACAAGCTCTAAGACTCCGTGTCTGAAGACTGCTTTTGCTCCTTCTGCAGTGACCTCTTCAGGGAGACGGATAATACGCTTTCCGGAAGCAGAGCGTCTCTCGCGTAAGTGATAGACGCCGGCAGAAAGTGATTCAGTACAGACGGCAGTATGGATGACAACCGTCCGTCCGTCAATCAGTTTGACCGATACATCCTCTTTGGTAAATCCGGGAAGGTCGCAGGTGATGATTAACGCATCATCCGTTTCGGTTAAATCCACATTGAAGTTTCCGGAGATACGCGGGACGGCATTTCTGACCGTGGTCTTTACATATTCCGGGCGCGGCATCGCAGAAACTGCACGGGAGCTGACATCGGAGAGGAAAGAGTCAAGGCTGTTTCCAAGCGTTTCGAAGCTGAATGAGTATGGGATATCTGACATTTTGGTATTCTCCATTCTGGTATTTGTCCTGTTAGACTTACATATAGTAAGTGTGACAAGTATAAATGTTTTCTGAACACAGTAAAAGACAGAAGGGAAGGTGTTTATGATAAGAAAGAGAAATTATATACACACATGGCTGTACAGAAAAAGTCAAGCGCCGGTGACAAACCGGAGGAGAAAAAGACCAACTGGATGCAGATTGGTGTTATCGCATTCTGTGTCCTTATGGTTGTTATGTGCGTTCTGTCGTTTGCAAACTTCCAGAACTTCTTTGGAGGAAACGGCACGGCAGGAGCAGTTGAAGCAGGAAACCCTGTTGCTGTTGAATACATAATGTCTGTCGGAGGAAAGGCAGTCTTCTCCTCTGTCGGCGGATTTATCGCAGGATACGAAACCAACGAGAGCGCATACATCCCGATTGACAACTCTGAGAAGCCGTATATGGTCTATGCCAACGAGCAGAATGCAATCTCTACCGAAGTAATCGGCATGAACATCGGCGAAACCAAAACCATCACCCTCGACGGTGCTGCATTAAAATACACCTACTCCAAGGAAGATGTCGAAGAGATGGGTCTTGAGTTTGCAAAACTCGAGAAAGGCGGAATGCTTCAGTTAGACTTCCCGTACATTGATGAACTCGGAGAACTTGCATACGCAGTCCGTACCGGTGTCATCACTGAAATCAACGACAAAGAACTCACCCTTCAGTACGGCACTGACAAGATTGAGATGAAGTTTGCAGGTTACCTGCAGATTTCCTAATCCAATACTTTTTTTTGATTCAAACGAACAGCTATTTAGTACTGTTCGGCAAATCTATTATCATGTTTGATACTCCGACAAATCCTATGAAGCCAACAGCTTCTGTGGATGAGTTACTGAAAAATATGAGCGGTTCCGGCTTCCAGGGAAGAAAGCTCGGCGAGAGTTTTCAGATCTGGAAGGAGATGATTGAGACCCCGGGAATCCGGATTATCATCGGTCTTTCCGGCGCTATTGTTCCTGCCGGTATGCAGGAGTGCATTATTCAGTTAGTGGAAAACCGGTTTGTTGATGCAATTGTATCCACCGGCGCAAATATGTTCCATGATCTCTGCGAACATGCCGGCATTAAGCACTATAAAGGAACGCATCTGGCAGATGATGCAGTGCTGTTCAACAAGGGAGTCAACAGAATCTATGATGTCTTTGCATCCGACAAGGAGATCTGCACCATGGAGAATTGGGTTGCGGCATTCGGCACTGCGCTTGGCAAACAGACGATGTCTTCCCGCGCGTTCTTAAAACTGGTCGGCGAGCGGATGAATGAGGAGTATCCAGACGGCAGAAGTATTCTTGGCACCTGTGCAAAGATGGGTGTCCCGATTCATGTCCCGGCACTCTCTGATTCCTCAATCGGCATCGGGCTTGTTGCCGCAAGACGCGCCGGCGCAGAGCTTGTTATTGACCAGGTGGCAGATGCCGATGAGCTCTCCGAGTTTGTAGAACTGGGAGAACTGAGCGGAGTCATCTACTTAGGCGGCGGAACTCCGAAGAACTTCATCCAGCAGACGGAAGTTATCTTCCCGAAGTATCATGACCACTACTTAGGCGGACACGAGTTTGCCCTGCAGTACACAACCGATGCCCCGCACTGGGGAGGACTTTCCGGCTGTACGTTTGAGGAGGGCATCAGCTGGGGTAAGGAAAAACCGGAATCCAGAAAACTGCAGTGTTTCTGCGACATCACCATCGCCCTGCCGATTGTAACCTCGGCCCTGCTTGCATCCGGTGTAAAGCGGGCATAAATACCCCAATTTTTTCAGAAAAAAAAGTTATTCAACCGTGACGGTAAGCGTCACCGTCATCTCAGCGCCGGTTTTTAATATTTCAATTAACTCCCGCGGAAGAAGGGCTGCGGTTGTATCAGAATAGATACCGATTGTCCGCGGGCAGACAAACGAGCTTCGCCGCCAGACAAGATCAGTCGGATGCGTTAAGGAAATTCCTGCCCCGCCGTCAGCAGTAACAACCGCCTCAATGCCGCCTGCAGAAAATACTGCAGTAAGCTTTGCGCCCTCTTTTGCCATCAGCTCCCGGAACTTAGGCGATAAATCGGCTGCTCCCTTATCTGCGGCAACGCCTACAATACAGTCTCCCTGCGGGGAAAGCTCGGCTTCTTTGGTAATCTCAAACGTACTCTTATGCATTCCGCGAACATTCTCATGCCCGCGACACCGGATGACCTCGACTGCTTCCATCACTTTGCGGCCTGCTTCTTCGGCTCAACAAGAGAATAGCGTCCGGATGATGCTTCCAGATATCCTTTGGACACCAGCGAGCGAAGGGATGCCGTCACATCCGGAATACTGCGGCCGATGGAATCAGCGATTTCGATTGGCGTCAGCGGAGCGTAGATTAAGGCAAGCAGAATCTCTGCTTCAATATTGTTATTCAAAACGTTCCTGCCGCCTGCCATAATCTCCTCCATCTTGCTGTCGATGTCCTTTTCCACTGCTTCCAGGTGCTCGATAAGCTTCTCGCGGGCGGAAAGAAGAGAGCGGATCTGCATGATTTTATCGGTAAGCGGAAGAGCAGGTTCTTCCTCAGTCTCGACCGGAGCAGGGGCTGCTTTTTGTTCATCCTTCGGCTGCATCTCAACAGAGAGACGGAAATCCTGAATCAGATAATAGTATTTTCTCCGTTTCTCATCCTGATAGAAGGAGACCACATCCTCCTTCTGCATCAGTGCCAGGTGCTCGATAACCGCTTTCGGATTCAATAAAAGACGGTCGGAAATTTCAGTAACAAAACATGGCTTATACCGGAGAAGTTCAATAATGCGTCTTCGGTTCCGGTTCCCCAGAATATCAAGGAGCTGAGCAATATGTTCCTGTTCAAACATGTTCCATTACCTGCTTACATAATGTAAGTGTTTCAAATAATATAATCTTTCTTTTATTTTCTATCCTTTGCGAACCGCGGGGTAATGTACTTCTGCCAGAGCTTCCAGAGAAGAATTCCGGCAATCACAACACCGATAACAGCAAGTACCGCATACCAGGGATTGGCAAACCAGAGTGCAATAACTGCCTGAACGCCTACAGCAACCGTTACCGTTGCACAGAGACTTCCGGTAAAAATAACCGGAAGCAGGACCCGCGGATGGACAGACAGAAGCCGTCCGATAATCGTGGTAATTATCGCACTTGAACCCATAAACGGGATGTACATAAAAAGAAACAGTCCCGTACCTGCCAGACCTTTCACCCAGGGATGGTCATGCAGAGCCGTTGCGGATTTATCGGTTGCATACCGCAAAGCATACCCAATCACAGGAATTTTCAGGAGCAGATCAAAGTTGAAGGAAATAATGATTGCCAGCGTCATATCCAGGATGACAATTCCGGATACAATAGCTGCAAGCGGGCACCCTGCTGCAGTCATAATCGGAATCAGGCTTTCCTTTCCAAATCCCGGTGCAAAGTATACGGCAAAGATTCCCATAAAAATCCCGAACTTCTCTCCGCCGAAGACAGCATACATCACAGCAATCCAGAGTGCGAGAACTCCTAAAATACCAAGCGAAAAAAGAAGACGGATTTTGATTCCCGGGTGATACAGATGCTGTCCTTCACTCATGAACTTTCATCTTCTGCTGGAGCTTTGAGACAATCTTTCCCCAGGAAAGCGCTAACAGCACAATTATTCCCAGCAGGCCGGCAGCCAGCAGGAGACCATAGACCGGGTGAACCTGCCAGAGTGTCAGAATCGAGGAGAGTCCAAGACCGATACTCAGCGTCGACATCAGACTGCCGATGGTAACCAGACCAATTGCAAAGACCGGCGGATAGTTTAAGAGCCGGGCAATTACCGAACAGGTAAGCGCACCCGAACCCTGGAACGGGATGTACATGAACAGCAGAAGCCCGGTACTGGACAGGCTCTTAATCCATGGTTTGGAGTTGATAATATTGTCTGCCCCCTGCATAATCCAGCGAAGTCCGTTGCCGACAAACGGGATTTTCAAGAGCAGGTTGAAGTTTAAGGTGACAAAGGCAGATACCGCAATATCCATACCGACAATGCCGAGCACAATTACCCATAACGGAAAACCGGTAATGGATGCCGGATCAAGAACGATTCCTGTTGCAGCAGCAATCAGATTAATGAGCCCTTCGCCGCCGATTAATGCCAGCGGAATAACCGTTTCCTTTCCAAACGGCGGGATTAAATAGACAATCAGCAGGCCGATTAAGACCAGATACTGCGGGCTGAATGAGAAAATGGCTCCATCCTGCGGAGGATAGACGAACCAGAAGAATACGAGAAGAAGCCCGTAAGCCGCAAGCGGACCAAGGAGCATCAGGAGACGCAGACCGGCACGCCATGCCATCTCATGGGTCTTTCGTAATTCTTCCAACATAACTTAAATACGTTGAATTTCTCAGTATAAATATATCTGGTTTCTGAAATACCGGTCCGCGGGTGATTATTTTTTAACCCCGCCCGCCCTATTGTATAGTATCATGCCCTTTTCCCTCTCCACACACTGTCTCTCCCGCCTCCCGTTATCGGAGGTACTGGAGACACTTGCTCCGCATACCCGCTTTGTCGAGGTAATGAATGACGGCAGGCACTATATCGAAGATGCCGAAGTCCTGCTCTCCCATGACTTCACCTACAGCATCCATGCTCCGGCACGAAGCGTGAACATCGCATCCGTTCTCGGGCCGATGCGCCGTGCGGCAGTGGAGATTATCTGCGACAGCATCGAGCTTGCAGTCGCAGCAGATGCAAAGACCGTGGTGTTCCACCCGGGATACTATGCGTTCACCGAGGAGTATGAGAAGGCAGTTTCCGGTCTGCAGGAGTCGCTTGCGGCAATCAACGCCTACGCGGAAGATGCAGGCGTTACCGCATGTGTGGAGAACATGGGCAACTGGGGATACTTTTTCTTAAAAGACACCGGAGATGTCAGTCTGATTGACGGGACACCGTTCTGCCTTGACATCGGGCACGCAAACGAGTGTGGAACGCTTGATGCATTTTTAGACGTCCCGTTTGTCCACATTCATGTGCATGACAACGACGGAACAAAGGATGCACATGCAGCTTTAGGGGAAGGGACGATTGATGTGAAGGCTGTCGCATCCGCCATCAAACGGTTCGGAGTTTCCTGCCCGGTTCTCGAGTGCGAGACTCTGGATGCTTCCCTTTCCTCCATGAAGACACTGGAGGCACTTCTTTGAAGAAGTTCTCGTGGGAACTGAAACTCTCCCTCTTTCTGATTGCGGCATGTATTGTCATCTATGCGCTGAAGTTTCTCATCATCGGAGACGACGGCACAAGCAATACCGCAACCTACATCTTCAACGCACTCGGTTTCCTGCCGATTAATGTGCTTCTGGTAACGCTGATTTTAAACAAGCTGCTCTCCATACGGGCGAAAAAGGAACAGCAGGAGAAGATGAAGATGATTGTCGGTCTGTTCTTCTCCGAGTTCGGCTCGGCACTCCTGCGGATTTTTGTCCGATGCGATACCTCATCGACGAGCCTCCGGTCACTGCTGGATGTAAAGAAAAGCTGGACGAAAACAGAGTACGCAGAAGCACACCGGATTCTGGAAAACCACTGCAGCCGTCTGCAGCCGGCAGAAGATGATTTCCTGGAGATGCGAAATCTCCTTGATGAGCATCATGAGTTCCTGCTGCGGTTAGTAGAAAACCCGGTGTTTCTGGAACATGGAAGAATCACCGAACTGATGCAGGCACTCTTCCACTTAAGCGAGGAGCTTGCCGGCAGAAACGGATTTGCTGACCTGCCGAAGTCAGACATCGGACATCTGACAGGAGATATCAGCAGAGTGTACTGTTCACTTGCCCGCGTGTGGCTTTCGCATATGGAGTACCTGCAGGAAAACTATCCGTATCTCTTCTCGCTTTCCTTACGGAAGAGTCCGTTTGCGGAAGCAGACAACGTAATTGTCCGGGAATAAAAAAGAGTTCGTACAGGAACAGAAAAGGGGGAGGCAGGGTCCCTTTTCTCAGTTCTGCATTTTTATCTGCTGGCCGTGTATCATCGGATAGCTGACCAGTGCTGCGGAGTCAAGGTCTTCTTTGTGCATGTCAACAGCTGAGATCTGACTGTTTTCATAGGTTTTGTAGTAGAAGATTCCTTTGTCCGTGTTACAGCATGAGGAGTAGATTGTATATTCATATTTGTTGTCTCCCAGATCAACACATCCGCGCTGCTGTGCTGCGGACTCTAAGATATGGAAGAACTGACTGATGCTTTCCGATTCAGTGGTGCCCGAAACGGAGTTTGCACGGGTGAAGGCAGCTTTGATAAACCGGGACTGGGAGGAGAGGTCTCCGGGAAGACCGATTCCCCCCATTCCGCGACTGTAGGTTTCGAGATTGAGGTGTGTAGAGAAAGAATTCTGCGGTGGTTTCGGCGAGCATGACATGAAGTTGTTCAAAGCGAAGAGCTGCATGTCAAACGCCGGGTTGTTGGTTAATACATGGACGGGATTTTTGTAGATTTTTACGCCTTCGCTGACCGCTTCTACGGCAATGGCGCGGTCTTTGTCGGCAATCATCCAGTGGAGGGGGGAGAGAGGGAGGGTTTCACTGAAGTTGATATTGATGATATTTATGCGGGAAAGGAGGTTTTCCGCTTCGGACACACTTGCGCACTGTGCAAGAATCCATGGGATAAGCTCAAACGGGGTGATATTATCTTTGCCCGGCATTTCCGGTTTGTAGTCGGCGTTTTCCGGAAAGTTCAGGCCGGCAATCCCCAGACCCTTTTCATTTACCGCGTCATAGTAGAGCGGGTAGTCTTCAACGACATAGGCAACACCGACAATGGCATAGTGGGAGGTTATGTCGGCTGTTTTGCGGAAGTGAAACGGGTAGTTTCTCGGGGTGACCGTGATGGTTTCGTGGTACGAGTACTCAAGGTCGAGGTTGCGTCCGAAGTAGTGATCGGCAGTTTGGTAATCAGCGGCGGTACACATTTTGTTCCCTGGATGATTCTTTTTTCTTTACAGGTTTGTTAGTCCTGCAAATACATCATAGGATTTCTGCATATAAATATGTACGAATCGGGATACTTTTTCGGTCGAGATATTTTTGTAAATTTACAGATATTTTGAAAAATTTTCAATATATTTTGTTTGACAAATGAGAAGAGAATGACTGCTTTGCAGTGTGACAAAGATGCGGTTTGGAATACTTGCCGCAAACGAAAAAAGTGCTGGAAAAAGTTAGTTTTCTTTTTCCCGCTTTTCGAGTTCTGACAAAGCATTCTTAATGAT
>JAFZFW010000127.1 GCA_017555685.1 Methanocorpusculum sp. | reverse complement strand
GCACTCGAAGGCGGGAACCTCAAAGAGTTAAAAGAGGAGATTAGAGAGATCGCCTCCGGAGGAGTGACCGCCGCACACTACACGCGGGGAGTCTCTGAAGATATTGAAGAGCCGCCGAAGAAAGGCGGCAGAAAATAATTTTTTATTTTTCCAGATAGGCAACCAGGTCGCCTTTCTTTACCTGCCGGCCGCTTCTCTGCGACAGATCCCGTCCGACGGCATCGCACTTGATCATCATCAGATAGGCAACCGGTTTGGTGAATACATACTCGGTCATGCTTTCGTAGTTTGCAAGACCTTTGGCGATTAAAAGCGTTGCATCCTCAACTGCTGCCGCGACCTCCGGCGGGAATGCCGGCGGATGTGTTCCAAGAAGGGCTCCTCCTCCTCCGGTATAGAGGGCGTCGGCGACTTCTGCAAGCCCGACTTCCTCTGCCTCTTTCATGGTCACATCGTTGAGCATCGGACGGTCCTTTACCACAACGGTGACCTTTGCTCCGGCCTTTTTCAGCTGACGCAGGAACAGCATATCAAAGATGACCTCTCCGCAGTTGTCGGTAAAGAATACCACCCGTTTGGCAAGCGGGAGGAATTTGTCCGAGTCATCAATCGCCAGACCATGGGCGAAGACTTCGCGGAAGAAGCAGGTAAAGTCCTCTGCCACATCATGTCCGGTCACCCCGTAGTCCATAGCGTTTCCCAGAACCGAGGCAATCAGTGTATCGTGCAGGGTTGAAACCAGGGGCTTTACCGCTTCGACAACCGCTTTTGCCCGCTCATTGTCTCGAACCTTAATCTCTGCATAGAGATCCCGGTCATTTACCTGTGCATAACAGAACCGGTGAATCTCTCCGGCGGCATCAGCAGCCCCGGCATTTTCGGCGACTCCTGCATCGAATATCCCGGCACACCGGTTGACCAGGCGGTCGATTAGTTCTGCATCAGAAATCACATAGCCCGCCTGACTGCGGACTTTCGTTAAAAGACAGCTGCGGCATTCGGGTGACAACTTCATAATTCTCTTCCAAAAACGTGGGTATGGGGCCGCCGCGATTTGAACGCGAGTCAGAAGACCCCCAGTCTCCTAGGATGCCAGGCTACCCTACGGCCCCTTGCAGTATATCTATTGCCTGCAGCAGATATTAAGATTTTTCAATCGAGAGGGTTTTTTTGCATACCATCATATTCATACATTCCTCAAACCAATACATACATATGAATCCGTCCGCAGCGCTTACCCCGGCCTCACAGCTTTTCGCCTGGGAAATGGCCCGTGCCTTACCGGTCCACGGGGACAGCGGACGCTGCAGAACACCGTCCGGCATCCACTCCCGGGAAACCGCCTATATCGGTGCATTAATTGAAACGGTCTCTTACAATGACCGGATTGTTTCGCTGCGCATGAGTGATCCGACCGGAATCTGCACGGTACACATCGACCCGCGGGCTGAAGAGCTCTATGATATCGCCGAAGAGCTCGATGTGCCGTCGTTTGTGTATGTGTTCGGGACAATCCGGACCAGAAGCCAGGGAGGAGAGGAAGCAGAAATCTCGGCAACCGTGCTCCGTCCGGTGTCCCGGGATGCCAGAAACAGCTGGATTTTATCCGCGGCATCTGATGCGGCAGAGCGGATATCCCGTCTGCCGGAAGCAGAACGCGAAGAGTTCCGTTCTCTTCTCCTCAATGCGGTAACCGCCGCAAAGCCTGCGGAAAAGAAGCAGGAGATGAGCGACGAAGAGGTCCTCTCGCTTATCGAGTCCTGCTATGAAGGAAAGAGTGCCCCCCGCGAAAAAGTTCTCGAGGCCCTCAAAGGCCGCGGCATGACAAAACAGCAGGCGGCAGAACTCATCTCCCGCTTAATGGAAGAGGGCGAATGTTACGCCCCAAAGCCTGACATCATAAAACTCGCCTGAAATGGAACCGGAATTCTACGCATCAGGGCCTGCTGTCGCCATCGAACGGCGGGAAAAGGTTCTGGCAATCGCTGACCCGCACTTCGGAGTCGAAGCCGACCTCCACCGCCACGGCCTGCACTTCGAGAGCAGAAGCTCTCTTCGGCTCTCCCGCTTAATGGATATCATCGAGGAAAGCGACCCGGATTATCTGGTGGTCTTAGGCGACTTAAAGCACATGATTCCCTACGTGACCCGGCAGGAAAAGGCCGAGATGCCGGAGATTCTGCGCACCATCCGCCGGGAAACCGAGTTCCGCCTGGCGCCCGGAAACCATGACACCGGACTTGAGCACTACCTGCAGCCAGGAGAACTGCTTCCCGCATCCGGGGCAGTGATTGACGGAACCGGATACTTCCACGGCCATATGATCCCGGACGCATCGCTTTTCGGGCACTTAATCGTCTGCGGCCACCACCACCCGGTGGTCAATCTCTATGATGACGTGGGCTGTGCCCTGCGGGGAACGCCCGGCTATCTCTTAGCCGAAGTGGACATCTCCGCCTGGACCGACACCCAGCCGGAGACACCGACCCGGGCCCTTCTGGTTCCGGCATTTTATGAACTGGCAGGCGGCATGGATGTCCGCATGATTCCGGGAAATAAAATATCCCCGATAGCCAAAGCCATCCGCCCCGAGACCGGAGAAGTGTTTCTCCGGGACGGAACATACGTGGCACCATTTACCGAACTGCGGCCCGACCCGCTGGAGGCAAAATGAACGCGGTAGAAGAACTCAGAAATACCCTCCATCCAAAACTGCAGGCTGTCCTTGAAAAGCGGGGATTCAATGATTTCTCCGAGATTCAGCTCCGCGCTGTCCCTGAGCTTATCAAAGGCGGAAACGCGATTATTATCGCTCCAACCGGCAGCGGAAAGACCGAAAGCGCCCTGCTTCCGGTGTTTCACAATATGCTCTCCAAAGCACACCCGCAAGGATTTACGGCTCTCTACATCACGCCCCTTCGGTCGCTGAACCGCGACATGATGAACCGCCTTGAATGGTGGGGAAAGGAGCTCGGGATTAAAATCGCAGTCCGGCACGGGGACACCACACAAAACGACCGGAGAAAGCAGGCAACGCATCCGCCGGATCTGCTGATTACCACACCGGAGAGTATCCAGGCGATGTTCATGGGAAAGGTGCTTCGAAAGCACCTTGCAGGCGTCCGCTACGTTATCGTCGACGAAATCCATGAGCTTGCGGCATCCAAACGCGGCTGTCAGCTCTCCGTAGCTCTGGAAAGAATTGACGAGCTTGCCGGAAACTTCCAGAGAATCGGCATCTCTGCAACAGTCGGCAATCCGGAGCTTGTGGGTCAGTTCCTCTGCGGAAAGCGCCCCTGCCAGGTGGTGCAGGTCCCGGTTGCAAAGACGCTGGATCTCTCGGTCAGATTCGCGGGCGAAGGATTTGGCGAGCAGGTGAAGCTGATTGAGAAGTGCATCGACAGCCACACCTCGACCCTGGTCTTTACCAACACCCGAAGCGTTGCCGAGGCGATTGGAAATGCGCTTGTCTCCCGCGAGGATATTGATGTGCATCACGGCTCTCTTTCCCGCGAAGTCCGCGTGGATGCAGAGGACCGGTTCAGAAACGGGCTGACCCGGGGAATGATTTGTACCAGTTCGATGGAGCTTGGAATCGATATCGGCCAGATTGACCATGTGGTGCAGTTCAACTCCCCGCGTGAGGTTGCCCGCCTGATGCAGAGAACCGGGCGTGCCGGTCACCGGATAGGCGCTGCCTCGAAGGGAATGATTCTCGCGACCGGGTTTGACGATATCCTGGAATCCATGGTGGTCGTCCGTCTGGCGACCGAGAACCGGCCGGAGAATGTCCGCCCGCACATGAACCCGGCCGATGTTATCGCAAACCAGATTGCCGCACTCGCTGTCGAGCGGGGCGAGATTTCGATTGAGAACATCGAGCGGATATTTGCCCGCTGTTACTGTTTCGAGAATGCAGGCGGGCTCATCAGGGATGTGATTGCCCAGATGGAGAAGCACTATCTCATCCGCACAGAAGACGGGATGGTTATCACCAAAGCCCGGGCACGCAAGTATCTCTCGCTGAACCTCTCGATGATTGCCGATGAGAAGAAGTGCATCATCTTCGATGTGATCTCAAGAAAGCCGGTCGGAACGCTGGACGAGTCGTTTGTTATCAGCTGGATTAGTCCGGGGGCGGTGTTCGTGGCCCGCGGTCAGGTCTGGCGGGTTCTGGAGCTTGAGGAGAACAAGGTTATGGTCGAGCCGGCGAAGAATGCGAAAGGGGAGCTGCCGTCCTGGGAAGGCGAGCAGATTCCGGTTCCGTTCACCGTAGCGCTTGAGGTGGGGAAGCTTCGGCGTACCGAGGCGTTTTCCGAGTACCGGGCAGACGAGCGTTCGGTGCGGTTTGCAGAAAAGACGCTGGATGAGATGCGGAAGAACCGCACAGTAACCGCGACGGACAAGCTGATTGTCTTAGAGGATGCAGACGAAGGGGTTGTGGTAAATCTCTGTGCCGGGCACAAAGTAAATGAGGCAATCGGCCGGGTTTTGTCGATTCTGCTTTCCGCCCGCTACGGTTCGGCAGTCGGTATCGAGACGAATGCGTACCGGTTCTATCTGCGTCTGCCGAAGTTCCTGGCAGCTCCTGATGTAGAGGAGGTGCTGCATTCCCTCGAGCCTGAGCATGTGGAAGGAATTCTGCAGCTTGCGCTGAAGAAGACGTCTCTTTATAAGTGGCGTCTGGTGCAGGCGGCAAAGAAGTTCGGGGCAATCGATGCGGATGCAGACTATGAGAAGATCAGTATGAACCGGCTTTTAGAGCTGTTCGACGGGTCGGTTGTGGAACGCGAGGCATTCCGCGAGCTGTTCTTCTCGAATATGGATGTGGACGGGGCAAAGGAGATTGTGCGCCGTCTAAGAGACCATGAGATGGAGACGCGGACCAGCCGGCTTTCGGTGATTGGAGCACAGGGTCTGTTTTCGGAGCGGGATATGGTAACGCCTCCGGGTGAGGATCAGGCGATTATTGAGTCGGTGAAGCACCGGCTTTTGGAGCAGGATGTGGTTCTTGCCTGTATGCACTGCCGGAAGTGGAAGTCGAGGACGAAGACGGGGCGTGTTGCCGACCAGCCGGTCTGTCCGGTTTGCGGGGCCCGATTGATTGCTGTGCTCAAGCCGTATGAGGAGCCGATGTTTCTGGCGCTGAAGAAGAAGACGCTGACTGCAGAGGAGAAGGAGGCAGAGAAGCGGATGATGAAGAATGCGAATATGGTTCTCTCAAGCGGGAAGCAGGCGATTATTGCGCTTTCCGGCCGCGGGGTCGGGCCGGATTCCGCTGCCCGTATTCTTGCGACGTTTGCGAAGGGGGATAACTTCTACCGGGAGATTCTCAAAGCCGAGCGGCGCTTTGTGCAGACGCATCAGTACTGGGGGTGATGCGGCAGGAGTCCGGGGAGCGGACATAAAATCCAGAGAGATTAGAAGAGATGTAGAAAGAGGGCGACAGCAAAAAAAGAGATAATTTTGATAATTCTACTGCTCACACAGTAAGGTATATTTTACAGAGATATTTTCTAATCACGAGTATTTTTCTAATAGCTCGACACAATACTCATCATATCTTTTCTGCAGAAGAGTACTCTGTGTCATCTCAATGAACTGATGTGCTTCATCCTTTGAGATAATTCCATTTTGATACATTAAATCAATCATCTCCGGCAAACAAATGTGACGTATACCCAACCGTTCCATTTCAGTAATCATTTTACGATCTTCAGTGAACAGTGGATAATTCTTCTTGGCTGCCAGAATTATGATACCTGCATCATAGATACTAAGTTTCTTATGCCCGCCACGCAGTTCTTCAGCTTCAAGCATCTGTTTCCCAGATAAACCAAGTGTCTTCATACCACCTTTTTCAACATCTTCCCAGGATGGATTCATC